>JASHWA010000237.1 GCA_030044325.1 Bryobacteraceae bacterium | reverse complement strand
GCCAGCCCTGCCAGAACCCTCCCAGCCAGAGGGTGACGAAAAACCCCAGGCCGCCGATCATCATCATCCAATAGCTCCAGTTCGCCAGCGCATCGGAGTGCAGCGGCCGGCCGATCATCCGCGGAAAGGCGTAATAGGTGCCGGCGATCGCGAAGAAGCTGAACCCGCCCAGCAGCGCCATGTGCGCGTGGCCGGGGATCCAGTCCGTCTTCGAGACGATCGCGTTCACCACGCGCAGGCTGTGCATGGGGCCCTGGAAGCAGGTGAGCAGATAAAACACCACGCCCGACATCAGGAACTTGAGCGGCACGCTGTCGCGCAGCTGGTGCCACTGTCCTTTCATGGTCGCGAAGAAGTTGTACACGGCCGCCCAGACGGGAATCAGGAGCATCACGGAAAACGCGATGGTGATGGTTTGCAACCACTGGGAGATCGGCCCGTGGATCATGTGATGCGCGCCCGTCCACACATACACGAAGGCCAGCGCCCAGAACCCGATCATCGACAGCTTGTGCGAATACAGCGGCGTGTTGGAGCTCTTGGGAATGAAATAATATGCCACCGCCAGGCCGATCGGCGTAAAGATCAGGCCGACGGCGTTATGCACGTACATCCAGTTGAGATTGGCTTGCGTCACGCCGGTGGTGAACATCACGGCGAAGTTGCCGGTAAGGTAGACAAACGCGGTCCACAGCACCGTCCCCATGACATACCAGATGGACACGTACATCGCCAGGTACTTGCGGCTGGCGATGGTCATGAATATGTTGACCCCGAACATAATCCAGGCGATCACCACCAGCACGTCGAGCGGCGTGGGCAACTCGGCGTATTCGAGGCCCTGGTTCCAGCCCATGGGCAACGCCACCACCGCGCCCAGGATGATCACGTTCCACAGAGCCGCCGTCGCCATGCCGAGCTTTTCACTCCACAGCTTCACCCCGCACAGGCGCGGAATGATGTAATAGCTCAGCCCCATGTCGGCCGCGAGCAGCCATCCGAACAGCATGCCGTTGACGTGCAGAGGGCGGAGCCGGCCATAGGTGAGCTGCGGAATGGTGCCCATCAGGTCCGGCCACACGAACTTCGCCGCGATGGTCAGCGCGACAATTCCCACCAGGAAGAAATAGCTCACGGCGCTGATCAGAAACCAGCGCGCGGAGAGGTCTTCATGCACCACGGCGCCGTCCGGCGCGGCGGTGCCCGCGAGCTCGGCGCGGCTAATTTGCACTTGCATAGGTGGTCTCCTTGGACTTGCGGTTCATGCTCCGAATGAAATTGATCACATCGCCCACGTTGTCGTTGGTCAGCCCGTAGTCGATCCAGGCCGGCATCGCCGTGCCCTGGACCCCGTACAGGATCGAATCGAACAGCCGCCGGTCCTCGACGGCGTTCACGAACCAGGAATTGCGCAGGTTGCGCGGGCGCGGCAGCAGATCGATCGAATTGGGGCCTTTGCCGTCGGCTTTCTTTCCATGGCAGCCCGAGCAGCGCCGGACGAAGGTGGCCTCGCCGCGCGCAATCGAGCCGGCGCTCGACGGAACCGGATTGGATTCCGGGACATTGTGCGGCTTCACATCGTGCCGCGGTTCCTTGGTGAACGTGGCGAAGACGTATTCGAGAACGGCCCGCGCCTGCTGCTCATCCAAGACCTTGCCCCAGACGGGCATCGACGTTCCCGGAACGCCGTAGCGCACCGAATGCAAGAGCCGCTCAACCGGTTTCGAATTGATAAATGCGGCCTTGGTTAAATCGCGCGGAGAGGGATCGAGATAGATCGCGATTTTTCCGCGTCCGTCGCCCTTTTCACCGTGGCAGCGCTCGCAAAGAGCGTGGAAGGTCTCGGCGGGAGCGCCGATCGGCGGAGCGGACTGGAGCGAGTCGAGATCCGCCGACATGGCATGGAACTCGGCATCGGTGTAGCGGAAAGAGGGCATCACCGAATCCGGGACGCGCGATCGCGGGTTGCGGAAGTGTTCGAAAATCCAGTCGTTGTCGCGCATGAGCCCTTCGAAACTGAGGTCCGGGGCGATGCCGCCGTCACGATCGCCGAGTTTGTGGCAGGCCGTGCAGGAGCGATCGGACACCAGCTTCTCTCCGGTCTCGCGTTCCGAGCCCGGGCGCACGTCGACGGGCTTGACGTTCGCCTGCACCAGCTCGGCTCCGCCGGTCAGATGCAATCGAAAGCGCTGAATTTCGGTTTCCGAGAAATTGCGCCCTTTGCGGCTCTTCAGAAACACCACCAGCGCGCGCTTGTCCTCGTCCGGGAGGTTGAACTTGGGCATGAACGACGTGGGCGAACTCGCACGTGGATCGTCGATTTTGCCCCACAGATAATCGATCTTGTATTTCTTGCCGGCTTCGCTCAAGTCCGGAGCGAGCGTTCCGTCGGAAAGTCCTTCGATGCGGTGACAGCCGAAGCAATTGTTGGCAAAGAACAGTTTGCGGCCGCGCTCCACCGTCGCCGTTCCCGAAAAACCTTCTTCGGTGTGGCATTGGGCGCAGTTCGCTTCGAGATAAATCTTGTTTTTGAGCGCCGGAAGGTATTCTTTACGCCAGCCCGGCTGCGTGATATATCCGAGCAGCGGATCGGGCCAGAAGGGATCTTCGCCATGGCTATAGCCCGGCTCCAGTCCGCGGCCCTGGCCGTCATGGCACACCGTACAGCCGAAATCCTCGAATTTATGCCGCCGCTCCCAGCGGCCGTCCTTCTGATAATCGCCGAGCGCGGTCGAATAGGGGTGCGTTTTGAGCGGCTCGGCGTAATTGGCGAAGCGCGGGTCGTCGGCGGCGATGTGGCAGGTTTCGCAGCGGTCCACGCGTGTCTCGCCGAAGCTCGTCACGATGAGCTGCTCGATGCGCGGCGAGCGGCCGGTCACGCTCGCGCGCTCCACCTCCGTCTTGGCCAGGCCGCGCGCCTGGTCAAAATACGCATACTGGTTGCGCTCCCAATCGTGAAAGAACTGCTTATAAAAAACCAGGCCGTGAATGATCAGGATCACGAAGGCGCCGGTTGCTAGAGCAAGTCTCATGGATAATCCTCACCAGGGCGTCACGAAACTCCAGTTGGGCCCGCGGAAGAAGGTGCCGATGACAATGAAAGCGATATTCACGATCACAAACGTCAAAAACACGGTGTTGGCCAGGAGCCGCTTGCGCGAGAACCACAGGCCCACGCCTCCCGGCGAGCGGTCGAGATACGGCGTCAAAATCAGAAGCAGAACGAACAGCCCCGGAACTCCCACGCCGCCCCAAAACGCCGAATAGCTGACCATCTCCTGCAACCCCAGGAAGTACCAGGGCGCCTTGGCGGGATTGGGCGGATGCATCACGTTGACCGGTTCTTCAAGCGGAGCGTTGAACAGAAGCGAGACGATGAGAATGATCGCGAGCGTCACCACCAACGCGAATAATTCCGCGATCAGCAGGTTCGGCCACGAATACACCGAGTTTTCGGGCACATTTCCCACCTTCACCAGCGGTCCGCGCACCAGGCCCTGCAATCCATAGGTCCGCTTGGGGTCGAGCTCGACCGCCTGCACCGAAATCGACAATTCCGGTTTCCCTTCCGCGCGCGCCGGCCGCGACAATCCGCCATCCTTGCGAATCCTCCAGAAGTGAATGGCGATGAGAAGGGTCGCGATCGCGGGAAGCAGGGCCACATGCAAAACGTAGAAGCGCAGCAACGCTTCCTGTCCGACGCTCGCGTCGCCCAACAGCAGAAAGCGGATCTGTTTTCCGATCAGCGGCGCGTAGCCCGCAATCGCGGTTCCCACCGTGATCGCCCAGAAAGCCAGTTGATCCCACGGCAGCAGGTAGCCGGTAAAGCTCAGAAATAGCGTGATCAGCAACAGCACCACGCCCAGCACCCAGTTGAACTCGCGCGGCCGTTTGTAGGCGCCGGTGAAAAACACGCGGCACATATGGAAAAACACCACCGCCACCATGCCGTGCGCCGCCCAGCGATGCATGTTGCGCAGAAACGTGCCGAACGCGACCGATCCGCGCAGATCGAGCATGCGGTCATAGGCCTGCTCGGTCGACGGCACGTAGTAGAACATCAGCAAAATGCCGCTGACCACCAGAATGACGAACAGAAAGAACGACATTAGCCCCAGGCCCATGGTGTAAATGGGCCGCAGCGTGTTCTTGTTGACCTTTACCGGATGGATATGCAGGAAGAAGTTGGTAAAGCTGGTAGCCGAGCGTTCCACGTCGTTGTGCGGCAGAGGATTGCGAAAGATCGAATGCCACAGATTTGACGGCAGCTCCCGGACGTTCGCCAGCACCGATTGCTTTTTTGCGCTCATACGTTCAGATAGGTTCCCGGGTTGACTTCAACGTCCTTGTCGATCTCCAGTTCGCCGTTGGGCGCGAGCGAAACTTTGTACCAGGCGAGCGGCTTGGGTGCGGGTCCGCCCGTCACGGTTCCGTCCTGGTCATAGCGCGATCCGTGACAGGGGCAGGCGAAGCCCGTCTCGCTTAGCCCGACGATACAGCCCAGGTGCGTGCAGGTGGTCGAGATCGCGGCGAGCTTATTGCCGTCGCGCACGATGCATACCCGCCGCGGTTCGAGCGCCACGCGCGTTCCATCCGGATAATCCGAAGGCTTGCCGGCGGTAAAACGCTGCGGCGCTCCGTAAGTCGCGCGCGGCTTGATGAAGACGAAATTCGAAAAGGCGCTGAGGATCCCCGATCCGAAAAGTCCCACCCCGCTTAACCAGCCGAGCAGCCGCCGGCGCGAGGCGCGATCATCTGAATCAGTGCCTGCGTCTCTTCTTGGGTTTAATCCCATGGTGCTTCTCCTGTTTGCCGTCCACGGTCTCGCCCAGGTCCGACCAGAAGACCTGATACTTGGCGTCCTCGACATCGCGGAACCAGTCCCGGGTGACGGCGTAATAAAACAACAGCGCGGCAGCCAGACCCATGCACAGACTCGCGGCGATCAACACCAGCATCAGTTGCATGAGCCCTCATCAGGTCGCGCCCGGGCGATTTTGGTTCCGCGGAATAAGTCGAATGTTCTAATCCGGGAGGCTAGCGTCGCACATTGAGTGCCGTTTGCCGCGAGGTTAGTTAGAACTGATCTCAAATAAGTTTGGCTAAGTTTGTCAGTCGAGCTTTCACACTTGCTGCGCTATTTGGCGAAGTGATGAGCAAGCTGCGCGTGAAATGGCGCAGGCTGAGGCAGCTATGTTTTCGACTTACAAGAATTTGCAAAAACTGTGGCCGCATTTTCGCGTGCGATAGGTAAAATCGAGGCAAATCGACATATCGATTGGCTGGAGGATTTGATGCGAGTTTTTGTGCTTGCGTTGGCATCTGCTCTATGGGCGTTCGGCGCTCCGGTGCCCGAGACGACGTTTTATAAGGACGTGCTTCCGCTTCTTCAAAAAAATTGCCAGGGCTGTCACCATCCTGGTGAAGCCGCGCCCATGTCACTGTTGACTTACGAAACCGTGCGGCCGTACGCCAAGGCGATCAAGGCCTCGGTGTTGAATCACAAGATGCCGCCTTGGTTTGCGGATCCGCACTATGGCAAGTTCGCCAACGACCGCACGCTCGCCGACGCCGATCTCAAGACTCTGGTCGCGTGGGTCGACGGGGGCGCGAAGGCCGGCGATCCCAAGGATGCGCCCAAACCGGTCGAATGGGCCGAAGGATGGCTCATCGGCAAGCCGGACGTGGTTTTCGAGATGCCTACGGCGTTCGAGGTCCCCGCGGCGGGCACCATCGATTACCAGTACGTCCGCGTGCCGACCAACTTCACCGAAGACAAGTACGTGCAGTTCGCCGAAGCCGCCCCCGGCGATCGGCAGCATGTGCATCACATCATCGCGTTTATTCGCGATCCGCGTTCGCCGTGGATGAAGGACGCTCCGGTGGGCGTTCCCTTCGTTCCGGGGCGCGGCGGCGAAGGCAATCGCCAGGCCGCCGGTGGCGCGATCGGCGGCGGCGACATGCTGGCCGGATACGCTCCCGGCACCATTCCGGATATGCTGCGGCCGGGTCAGGCGAAGCTGGTCCCCAAGGGCTCGGATATCATTTTCCAGTTGCACTACACCGCCGACGGCAAGGCGGGAACGGATAAAAGCCGCGTCGGCCTGATCTTCTCAAAACAGAAGCCGGTCGAGCGCGTCTTCACTCTGGCCGCGTCCAACAACGGCTTCGTTGTGCCGGCGGGCGATCCCGATTATCGCGTGGATTCCAAAATCACGCTGCGCGACGACGCGACGCTCGAGATGTTGCTGCCGCACATGCATCTGCGCGGGAAAGATTTCGAATACCGCGTGGTTTATCCCGACGGCCGCAGCGAAATCGTGCTGCGCGTGCCGCGCTACAACTTCAATTGGCAGCTTTCTTATTACCTCGAAAAGCCGCTGTTCCTTCCCAAAGGAACCACCATCGAATGCACCGCGCATTACGACAACTCGCCGAACAATCCCTTCAATCCCGATCCCACCAAGGCCGTTCCCTTCGGAGAGCAGAGCTGGGACGAAATGATGTTCGGCTTCTTCGACATTTCCATACCCATCGATAAGGATCCGATGGACCTGCTGCGCGGCCCGCGCCCGCCCCGGTCTACCGGCGGCGATGATTTCCAGCGCTAAGAGACCGAAGCCAGCTCGTATAGATATTCGATTTGCGATTTCACCGCGGCGTTGAAGCCCGCCACTTTCGAATTGGCTGACTCGATCACCAGATACTCGTCCGGCGCGTGCGCTCCGTTGCCGTGTCCGAGTCCGAAATGGCCTGCCGGGAGCTTCAGCGGCTCGCTGGTGAATACGTAACCCGGCCACGATCCCGCCAAGCGCGGCCACACCACCGGATCGATTCCGTGACGCCGGTAAACGTTCGCCTGCGCGTTGATCAGAGCCGAATTCCGCGGGGTGCTGGTCGGATCGTAACCGCCGGTCATGTTTACGTCGATATCGCCGAAACCGCGCTTGGCCAGATGCGCCCTCAGTTTCGCGATCGTGTCGGCTGCGGTCATGTTCGGCACCAGCCGCATGTCGAGCTTCGCTACGGCGCGATGCGGCAGAATCGTCTTGCCTCCAGGGCCTGTATATCCGCCCACCAGACCCTCGATATTGACGGTCGGCTGTCCGGCGAGCATTTCCTGCGACTCCAGCCAATCGACGTTGTGAACCCAATGCTCGACACCGGACTGCTTCATGGCCAGCGCCTCGCTCTGCTTCCCCGACGCTTCGCGAATCAGCGCCTTTTCCTCCGCGTTCAGCGGCCGGACTTTTTCGAAAAATCCGTCGATCGCCGGGGTATGCCCATCCGGGCCGACCAGCGTGTTCAACGCCTGCACCAGGTGCCACGCCGGACTATCCACGCGAGCTTCGTTGCTCGAGTGCAGGTCCTGCTTGGGGCCGCGATGCCATTTCTCTCCGCTTGAAACCAGCTCGCATTCCACCACGCCCTTGGCGCCCAGATTGATGGTCACCGTTCCGTCGAGCGCCTGCATCGGCATGGGCATGTACACCCCTGCGCATTTCTTGAGCGCCGCGAGGATATCGGGCCGATGGACCACCTGCGGAAAGTGCGGCGATCCGATCTCTTCTTCGCCCTCGCCGGCGAAGACCAGATTCACCGGCAGCTTTCGTCCCGCGCCTTTAAACGCATGGAGCGCCGCAAGCCACATCGCTTCCGGTCCTTTTTGATTCACCGCTCCCCGTCCGATCAGAAGTTTGCCGACGCCCGCCCGATCCACCAGCCGCGCTTCAAACGGCGGCGACGTCCATTCCGACGGATCGGCCTGTTTGACGTCGTACATGAAATAAATCCCCATCGTGCGCCGCGCGCCGGCATCGAGCGTGGCGAAAACACCCGGATGGCCGTCGGTGGGAACCTTGACCGCCGTGTCGAAACCGGCCTCGCGCAGCATGTCGATCAGCAGTTGGCAGCCTTCGTTCATGCCGCGATTCTCGGCGGCAATGGAAGGTTGCTGAATCCAGCGCTGGAGCCGCGCGAGGGCTTCCTCGTGCCGTTG
>JASHWA010000236.1 GCA_030044325.1 Bryobacteraceae bacterium | reverse complement strand
GGATTCGCCGACGGCTCCTACTGGATTCCCACGCGAGCGTCGCTCGACGACGCGCGGCTCCGAAGGATCGTTGCGCCGTCGCCCGAAGAGCAGCGCCTGACGCAGATCTACCTCAAAAAGGGCCTGGCCGGGCTGGTCGAAGAGCTCAAGAAGTTCTAGCGGCACGGAGAAATCGTTACTACGCGCGATCTGACGATCGGGCCGCACCGGCAGCGCGCTGTTGTGCCTGAATCGTGCGTTGACCGCTCCCTCCGGTCGCGGCTCGGTGCCGGCGGTGTGATCCTCCGGTTCCGTCGGCTGATTGCGCCGTGTCACACTAGTAAAAAGTGCATACACGCCGGATTTCAACGTTTCTGCTGGGCGCCTGGCTGGGCGGCAGCGTGATGATGGCATTCCTTTATGTCCGGTCGCTCGAGGCGGCCTCCATCGTGCTGAATTCGCCGCCCGCGCCGGTGGGCGAGATCGTGAAGAAGCTCGGCTACGACGATACGGCGCAGTTTGTGCGGCATGTTTCGGCCGAGATGATCCGCCGTGTCACGGATTCCTGGGAAATCGCCCAGATTCTGCTGGCTTTCGCTTTGGGCGGATGTTTGTTCCTGGCGACGCAGCGCCGCATTTTCCCGCTGGCGCTGTGCGGGTTGATGCTGGTTCTGGTCAGTTTCCAGCACTTCGCCGTGAGTCCGGAGCTCGCCTACCGAGGCCGCGACATGGATTTTCCGCCGGGGAGCACCAGCGTCGGAATCATCACGCGGGTGTGGGCGCTGCGCCAGGTTTATTTCGGCGTGGAGATTGTAAAGCTGCTGGCGGGCGGGCTGCTGGCGAGCTATCTGTTCGTTTTCCGGACGCAGCGGCGCGCGCGCAAGGAAGTGCACGCACTGAAGGAGGACTAACGGTTCGTGGTTGGTGGTGGGTGGTTGGTGGTTTGTAGTTTGTCGTCGGGTGTGCTTGAACGTGCGAGTCGTCCGCAGCCGACGACCAACTACGAACCACTAACCGCTCACCGCGGCTACACCACCCCGCGCACTTTCAGCGCTTCGTCGATGATGGAGAGCAACTGCTGGCGCGTGATCTCGAGTTTCTCGCCCGGCTCCGGCATGTCTTCGGCGACCAGCGGGGCGCCCGGCTCGGCCGTGTTGCGCGACTTGACGTGATAGCGCGGGCGGGAGTCGAACAGCTTCTGCACTTCCACCCGCGGCAGCGCCTTGGCTCCGCCCAGAAGCTCGGCGACCAGCATGATGCGCGCGAAGTGTTCCATGATTTCCATACGGCTGAGCGCCTGGAACACGTCTTCGCCGTAGCTGACGGCGCCGTGATTTTCAAGCAGCATCGCGTCGTAGGTGGGGATGTACGGCAGCATTCCCTCGCTGAGCGCGGGCGTTCCGGGCAATCCGTATTCGGCGAGCGGAATCGATCCGAGCGAAATGACCACTTCGGGCAGCAGGGCGACGTTCAGCGGGCGTCCGGCGGCGGCGAAACCGGTGGCCGCAGGCGGATGCGCGTGCACCACGGCGTGAACGTCGGGCCGCAGATTGTAGACGGTGAGATGCATGCCCATTTCGGTGGTGCGCTCGCGTTCGCCGCACAGTTTACGGCCCTGGAGATCGCACAGGATCAGATCGCCGGGCGCGAGCGCTCCTTTGGAAACGCCGGTGGGCGTGGCGAGAATGCGGTCGTCTTGGAGGCGAATGGAGATATTGCCGTCGTTGGCCGCAACCCATCCTTTGCCGAAGATCGAATGGCCGACCTTGACGATGTCCTCGCGTAACTGCTGCTCGCTGCGCACGGTGCGCTCTTGATTGTAGCAACGTTTGAGCGCCCAGTTCAGGCGGCGTCATCGGTGTGGGCGTCGAGCGCTGCCAGTTGCCCCAGCCATCACTGGCGGGGCTGGCTGGAGCGCGGCAATCGTGCCGTGGGTCGAGGCGGATTTTCGGCGATGAGGGCGCTCTACAGCAGCGCAACGGCGAGGCGGCGCGAGACCGCGGCCAAACCGTTGATCGCGTGCGCGCACAGCAGGAACAGGACGCAGCCGGCAAGCGAGACCAGCATGGCTTCTTCCGAAGTGGTGACCCGCACGCCGCCGACCATCACCGGCAGGACCGGGTAAAGAAAGGGCGTCGCCACCAGCAACGTGGAACTCGAGAGCAGGATCGCGGCGACGAATCCCATGATGGCGAGCGGCAGGCGAAGAACGAAGTAAGCCGCCGCAGTCCAGGAGCGATGGTCGGCGAGCCCGGCGCGCAACGCCGGCCGCGTTTCGAGCGTGTCGAAACTCGCGTCAAGCAAAGCCCGCGCAAGCCGGCGTTCCGCGCCGGCGAACCAGCGGGCCAGGGCGAGCGTGAGCGCCAGAATCACGAAGCCGACTACGATCGCCGCCAATCCGATGCCCGTGGCGAGCCCGGTGACGGTCAGCACGAAGGAGAACAGGCCGAAGGGAAACGAAATGAATTCGTACAAAAGGTGACGATAGGTGCGCGCTTCGACCACCGGGCCGAAAATGCGGTCGATCGCGGAATCGGGAGTAAGCGTGCTCGAAGCGGTCACGTGATGGGATACGCGTCCGGCGCGAAATAGTTCCGCCGATCTCAGTTTCCCTGCATGCGCCTGACAACCGATTCGACGCCCATATGAATCGCAAACATCACCGCGCCGAATGCGGCGAAAAAGATCAGCGACAGCGCGGTGACCGCGGCGAGGCGCAGAAAAACGTTGTGAATCGCGACCCAGCTATACCAGATGTAGGCGCCGCACACGGCGAATACGATGGAGCCGAGGAAGATTCGCGCCAGCGCGCCGATCACGCGGATGATGGCTTCGCCGAAGTGCATCTCCGGCGGAAACGAATGCGGAACGGCAAACCGCGCGTACTTGCGCCCGGGCTGATTCAATACTTGATTGTCGCGTGGATTGCGCCCCACCGTGTTATAAGGATGGAAATGCCCGACGAACGCATTCAGTTTCGCGTGCTGTATCGCCAGTTTCTGGCGAGCCTGATCGATTTCGAGCTGCTTTCGGCGCAGGGCGACGTGACCAAGCTGCTGGGGCAGTTCGCGGCGATGCTCGCGGCGTTCAGCGGAATGATGGGATTCGGGGCGCTGTTGTTCGATACGCGGCACATGTTCCCGCGAGTCGCCACAGAAGCGCTCACCGGCGCGGCGCATTTTCTGATTTCGACGACGATGCTGGTGGCCGGCGTGTTCGCGGTGCTGAGCTGGGACGCGGCGTTTCCGGAGCGGCGCG
Source organism: Bryobacteraceae bacterium (assembly GCA_030044325.1). Classification (GTDB taxonomy): domain Bacteria; phylum Acidobacteriota; class Terriglobia; order Bryobacterales; family Bryobacteraceae; genus Palsa-187. The sequence goes on along the minus strand of JASHWA010000236.1, from coordinate 1,914 downwards.
ATGTGCTGGTGCTCGGTCCACTGCCGGTGCGCGCGCGGACGTTTTTTCTGGCGAAAGCTGCGGCCATTGGCGCGGCGCTGGCGGTATTGGTTGCGTCGCTGAACGTTTTTTCGGCGCCCTTGTGGTCGCTGCATTTCGCGCACGGCGGATGGTTGGGGTTGCCGCGAGCGGTGGGTTCGATTTTGATGGCTGTTTTCGCGGCCGGCGCGTTCGTGTTCGCGCTGACGCTGGCCGTGCAGGGCGTTGCCGCGCAGATTTTGCCGCGGCCGGTGTTTTTGCGCGTTTCCGCGCTGTTGCAGATCGCGGCGTTGTGCACGTTCATCGGCGCGTATTTTCTGGAGCCGCCGGTTTCGGCTCCCGAATCGAAGGCCGCAATATTTCCTTCCTACTGGTTTCTGGCGATGTTTCAAGCTCTGAACGGCGACGCGCACTTCGCGCTGGCGCAGAGAGCGTGGATGGGTCTGGTTTCGCTTGCGCTGGTTGCGGCGGTTGCATATGTGCTGGCGTATGTGAGGACGCTCAAGAAAATCGTCGAGCAGCCCGATCTTGCGCCCGCGGTGCACGGATTCCGGTGGCTGCCGCGATTCGGAAACTCCATTGACACCGCGGTGACGCGCTTCGCGGTGCGAACGATTGCGCGGAGCCGGCAGCATCGCGTGGTGCTCGCGTTTTACCTCGGAATCGGATTCGCCATGATGGTGCTGTTCCTGCGTGCGCCGGCGCAGCAGAAGAATCTCGCGGGCGCGGGCATGGCGCTGGTGTTTGCGAATTTAGTGATGCTGATCGCGTGCGTGGTGGGGATGCGCGTGGTGTTCACGATGCCGCTGGCGCTCAAAGCCAACTGGATTTTTCGCGTGACCGAGAGCCGCGCGCCGGGCGAGTACCTGGCGGCGATCCGCAGGCCGCTGTTCGTGCTGGGCGTGGCGCCGGTGTGGATGGTTTCGGCGTGTGTGTTTTTTTCGATCTGGCCGTGGAGGCGGGCCGCGGAGCACCTGATGATTCTGGCGCTCGCCGGCGCGATCGCGGCGTATGTGTGCCTGTACGGTTTTCGCAAAATCCCGTTCACCTGTTCGCTTCTGCCCGGAAAATCGAGGATCCACATCGCCTACATCGGAGCGATGGGGACGTTTTTAGGAATCGGCGAAGCGGCGCGAATGGAAAACGATCTGCTCGATCGTCCCGCGGGATTCGGGGCGGCGATTGCAGCGCTGGTGATGGTGACGGCAGCGATTCGATGGTGGATCGGGAAAAACGATGAGGGCGAAGTGCAGTTCGAGGAATCGGAGGCGCCGGCGGTGTTGACGCTGGGGCTCGGTTCGTTCGAGTGATGCGGAGACACGGATGTTGTTGGACGTGAATGAACGTGAATTTCCTGTGTGGTTGGTGGTTCGTAGTTCGTGGTTCGTCGCCGGATGTGGGTGAACGGTGGAGCTACCTGAAGCCGACGACGAACTACTTACCACGTCTTACCCCCGCCATTACTGGCGGGGCTCGTAACCGCCGCGATTACTCGCGGGCGCCGATTTTTCAAAGAACTACTCGAAAAAATTTATTGGATCCGGACCCTTTAGCCGAATTTGATAACGGTCGTCGGCTCGACCGGCCGCTTGATTTGCGCCGCAACGGCTTGGCACCGGTCCTGTACCGGCTGACATCCAACGCACGCAGGCCCGCTCGGCGATTTATCTAGATAACCCCTATAGGCCGATCCCGTTCTCCGCTGGAAGAGCACCTGGACTCCTTGACTATTTTTTAACGGGTAGTGGGGAGTTGGTAGTGGGGAGCGAATACGGATGTTGCTGAAAATCGGGCAAATAGAGTTGGATTCAGGGATCAGTTTGCCAGGGCTTTGGTGATCGATTCGGCGGGATTTTCGCCGCTTTCCGACCACAGCCGGCGGCGATCGAGGGGCAG
>JASHWA010000235.1 GCA_030044325.1 Bryobacteraceae bacterium | reverse complement strand
GCGGCAGTCAGGGCCGTTGGAGACTCCAGAAAAGTGACTCCGATTTCCCCGCGTGTTGACGCGTTGACGACCTGAGTATGAACCCTTTTGAGGATAACCGTGAACCTGGCGAAGAACCAGACTGGTTCGCCATCGTTGACGGGGTCACTCAGGGACACGAGGAAGCCTTCACTAAGCTGTATGACGCGCTTGGCGGGTTGCGCGGCTATCTGAGACGCCAGATGGGTCCGAATGATGCCGAGGACGCGTTCCATGAGGTCGTGTTCGATCTTGTGGCTCAGATCCAGCAGGGAGAATTGCGCGCGCCCAGAGCCACGCCCCGCTACGCCTACGTCATCGCCCGCCGCAAAGTGATGGCGCATTTCAGACTCTGCGGAGCCGAGCGGGTGGTCGACGAGGACCTGACGCGCTTCGTTGCAGAAAATCCCACCCCCGAGCGGATCGTCCTCGGAAGCCAGCATCTGGATATCGCGCAACAAGTTCTGCGCGAGCTATCTCCCCGTGAGCGTGAGGTACTGAGCCGTTTTTACCTCCAGGAACAAACGGCGGAACGCATTCAGAGCGAAATGCGGCTGACTACGACACAGTTCAGGCTGATCAAATCGAGAGCGAAAGCGAAGTTCGCAACTCGCTGGGATGCGCGTATGAACGTGAAGCGAGCCGCGGGCGGCCGATAATGCAGGAAAGTGACGAGCGATGGAAGCGCGAGTTCAAACTGCTTGCTTTTAGGCCGAACTGATTATAGAGGAGCCATGGTTTTTCGGATCGAGCCACAAGAACGGTACCTTCTGGTCACCGTTACGGGAGAAATCACGGCCGGTGAGGTTCCCGGCGTGTTTCGCCGCGCGATGGCCGAGGCGGCAAGCCGGCAAATCGGGCGGATCTTATTCAATTGCCTAGAAATGCAGGGCAATTTCTCGATCACGGACCGGTTGAACTTCGTCGCGCAATTTACTGAGAATGCGGACGCGGACGCGCTGGGGCTTCGGCAGCACTTCGCAGTGGTAGGCCGCCCTCCAGTGGTTGACGGTTTCGCCGCGATGCACCTCAGGAATCGCGGTTTCCATGTTCAGACTTTTCCTACGGTGAGTGAAGCGCTGAACTGGCTGGGCGTGTCTCCGCCGTCCAGCTGAGGAACAGGCTGCCGGTTCTTTTAGGCGTGTTTCCTGAATTCCGGCTGACCGGCTGCGCGTAACCTCGGCGTTATGCCGCACTCGAAGCGGCCCGCGCGGCCGCACGCCCATGCTTCCATTGCTGAGTCCAAGGCGGTTCGAGGCCGGTGGCTACGGCCATTTTCACGACTCGCCCGGGATCGCCCAGGTCGCTCCAGGCGACGCCATTTAAGCGGGCTACGGCAAGGTTATCGGGACTAACGGATAATACCCTGTGCGAAAAACAGACTGAGGGAATCCGCTCATACGCCGAGTATTCGACGTGCGTCTGCTTACCGCGCCACATGCACGTCGAAGAAAGGGCGTCGCGCAATCCGGGAAGGGTCGCCTGGACCATATTCAAGAAGGCCTGGACGTGCCCGATCATGACGAAGGTGTTCCACACGGCGCCCTTCTCCAGCAGCACTCGCGCGATGTCCAAGGCCGGTTTTTCCCAGAACGCGGAGACTCGAAACAAATCACGGGCGTGGTCCACCGCCGGGCCCACCTCGATCCATCCGTACTCGGTTTCCGGATAGTCGGGCTGCGCGCCCAGCAAAACCACCGAATCCGTCATTTCCGCGGCAATCTCGAAGGCGCCGTTGACGGCGGAGGTGAAGGCGTTCGGATCGGAGTAGTAATGATCCGATGGAAGAACCGCAACCAGCGCATGCGGGTCGAGTTGAGCCAGGCTCAGGAGACTATGCACGATGGCCGGAGCAGTACCCCGATTGGACGGCTGCACGATACACTGTGACGCGCGCAGGGAGGGTTCCTGCCCGTGCCACATGGCGTGGAGGCCGGTGAGGGAAACCAGAATCCGGTCGGGGGAGATGCTGCGGGCGGAGCGGAGCAAAGTCTCTTCGAGGAGGCTTCGCCGGCTGAAGATCCGGCAAAATTGCTTGGGCCGTTCATCCCCGCTGATGAGCCGCGTGAGCGGGCGAAGACGTACGCCGTCCCCTCCCGCCAATACGACGCCCCAGCGGTTGTCGGAAGGGTTCGGGGCGACGGGCATTCTGTTGAATATAGTGGGAGAAGAGGCCAGATTTTCTCTAACAGTTTGTCGAAAAAAAAAGGCGGCTGACAGCCGGTGTTTTGGACGGGCGGAAGAAGGGGACAGTCCGCCGGCGGTGTGGACGGTTGCGGGTTCGTCGGTGTTTCTTCCGCAGATTGTGCGTTTCAAGAGTCTCGCGCTAACGGCCAGACACCGTATTGTCGATAGAGATTATGGTGTATACTCAATGCGTGCCTGAACTCAGCCATCTCCAGTTGCTGGAAGCCGAGAGCATGCACATTCTGCGCGAGGTCGCCAGCGAATTTCAGCGGCCCGTGTTGCTCTACTCGATCGGAAAAGACTCATCGTGCCTTGTGCGGCTGGCGCAGAAGGCGTTCTATCCAGGCCCTATTCCGTTCCCGCTGCTGCACGTGGATACCAGCTATAAGTTCCGTGAAATGATTGAATTCCGCGATTTTTACACGCGCCAGATGGGAGTCAGGCTGATTGTTCACACCAATCGCAAAGCGCTGGAAGATGGCGCGCAGCCGTTCGCGATCGGAACGCAGCGCTGCTGCGGATTATTGAAGACACAGGCGCTTCTAGATGCGATCCGGGAGGGCGGGTTCGACGCGGCCATGGGCGGTGCGCGTCGCGATGAGGAGCGCTCCCGGGCAAAGGAGCGAATTTATTCGTTTCGCGACGCTCACGGCCAATGGGATCCGAAGAATCAGCGGCCGGAGCTCTGGAACATCTTTAATAACCGGATCGAATCCGCTGAGAGCATTCGTATTTTCCCACTATCAAACTGGACCGAGCTGGACGTATGGCACTACATCCATGTCGAGAAGATCCCGATCGTTCCACTCTATTTCGCCAAGGAACGGCCGATGCTGGTGCGCGGAGAGACGCTGATTCCGGTGGAACAGCCGTTCATTCCGATGCTCGACGGCGAACAGCCGAAGATGGTCCGCTGCCGCATGCGCTCGCTCGGCTGCAGCCCGTGCACGGGGGCGATTCGTTCGGATGCGGATACGGTTCCTAAGATCATTGAAGAGCTGATTGCGGCGCGGCGGTCGGAACGGGAGAATCGCGTGATCGATCACGATCAGGACGGCTCGATGGAAATGAAAAAGCGCGAGGGTTATTTCTGATGGCCGCGTTGGTCGAGAGCTTGGAGGAATCGGCGTTCGCCCAATATGTGGCGACGGAGCGGAAAAAGGATCTGCTGCGATTGCTGACCTGCGGCAGCGTGGACGACGGGAAAAGCACGCTGATCGGGCGGCTGCTGTACGATTCGCGCAACGTGTTCGAGGATCAGATTCACGCCGCGGCGAAAGCGACGCGCAACCGCTCGGCCGGCGCGCTCGATTTATCTCTGCTGACGGACGGGCTTCGCGCCGAACGCGAGCAGGGCATCACCATCGATGTTGCGTATCGCTATTTCGCCACGGCGCGGCGAAAATTCATCATCGCCGACACGCCCGGGCACGAGCAGTACACGCGCAACATGGCCACCGGGGCGTCCACGGCGGATCTGGCCATCGTGCTGATTGACGCGCGATTGGGCGTGCTTCCGCAATCGCGACGGCACGCGTCCATCTGTTCGCTACTCGGAATCCCGCGGTGCGTGGTGGCGATCAACAAAATGGATCTGGCCGGCTACGACGCGCAAGTGTTTGAGAAAATCCGTCTGGAGTTTTCCGAGGCGCTCGGAAAACTCGGGATTCGGGAGGCCGTGTTTCTTCCCATCAGCGCGCTCACCGGCGATAACGTGGTGAGGCGCAGCGGCAGGATGCCGTGGTTCGAGGGGCCGAGCCTGCTCGAGCACCTGGAGACGGTTCCGATTCGGAGGACCGCCGCGCACACCGAATTTCGCATGCCGGTGCAACTGGTCCTGCGGCCGGACCATTCCTTTCGCGGATATGCGGGCACCATCGCTTCGGGACGAATTCGAGCCGGCGACGTGGTGACGGCGCTACCGACGCGGCTGAAATCGCGCGTAAAGCGGATCGCCGCATTGGAGGGAGATTTCGAGGAAGCGTTCGCGCCGATGGCGGTCACGCTCGAACTCGAAGACCAGCTCGACATCAGCCGTGGAGATCTGCTGTATTCGGGCGAGGCGCGGGCTCCGCACGCTACGGAACGATTCGAAGCGCAGATCATCTGGATGGATGCGCGGCCGCTGGACCCTGCAAAACGATACATCTTGAAGCACACCGCGAGGACGGTTTCGGCGCGGGTGTCGATGCGGCAGCGCATGAATATCGAAACGTTGGGGGACGAGAGCGCGCATACGCTCGCCATGAATGAGATCGGCCTGGCGGAGGTGGCCGCATCGAAACCGCTGTTTTTCGATCCCTACCGGCTCAATCGCATGACCGGCAGTTTCATCCTCATCGATCCCGAATCGAATGCGACCAGCGGCGCGGGCATGATGCGGGCGTTGGCCGAGCGCCGCGACGCGGGTCCGGTGAGCCCGGCCGAGCGCGTGGCGCGATGGGGTCATCGCGGCGCAGTGATCCGGACGTCCACGATGGATCTGGCGCTGGCTCTCGAGCGCGCGCTGTTCGATCGCGGCTGCGCGGCCGCGGTAGTGGAATCCGAGCAATCGGCCCGTGCGCTCGAACGCGCCGGAATGCTCGCGCTGCGGACGTCGGAGGGAACCCGCGATGGCGCCACAGGCGAAATTCTGAGCGATCTCGAGCAGGAGGGCATTCTTCACGCGCGTCATCTTGGTTCACGAGGGGAGGGGATTTGATGGACTTGATCGAGCAGGCACTCGAAGCGGCGAGTGGCGCGGAATGCGTGACTTCGAGTTTTCAATCCGAATGCGTGGCGCTGGTGCACATGCTGATCGCGCGGCGTCCGCGCATTCCGGTGCTTTTCTTAGACACGGGATATCATTTCGCCGAGACTTACGCGTATCGCGACCGGCTGGCGCGCGACTGGGATCTCAACCTGATCAATCTGACGCCGCGGTACACGGTCCCGGAACAAGAGGCGCGATTCGGGATTCTGTATCAATCCGCACCGGACCGATGCTGCGAACTGCGCAAAGTCGAGCCGTTGTTTGCGGCGCTTGAGGGTTACAACGCGTGGTTCACCGGCTTGCGCCGGGAGCAGTCCAGATCGCGCGCGCAATTGAGGGCGATGGACGAGTTCACTTTGCCCTCGGGAAAGCGGCTCACAAAAATCAGCCCGCTCGCCGACTGGTCCACGCGGGATGTGTGGCAGTATCTGCAATCGAACGACATTGCGGAGCTGCCGCTCTACGCGCAGGGATACACGAGCATCGGCTGCAAGCCGTGCACATCGCTTCCGCTCGACCCGAACGATCCGCGCTCGGGCCGCTGGACCGGCCAGAAGCTGGAATGCGGGATTCACATTCAGCGGTGATGCGATGGAAATTCTCCTGGGGTTCGCGATCGCGGTTCTGATCGGATTGACCGGCGTCGGAGGCGGCGTGATCACCGCGCCGGTGCTGACGCTGTTTCTGGGAGTCCCGCCGGTCGAAAGCGTCGGAACTGCGCTGTTGTTCACCGCGATCGTGAAGCTGGCCGCCGCGCCGGTTTACGTTTTTCGGCAGCAAGTGAATTTCCGGATTTTGGGACTTATGCTCGCGGGTGGATTGCCCGGCGTCGTGCTCGGGTCCTTGGTTCTGGGAAGATTGAACGCGGCAAATCGAAAGGGTCCGTTATTCGGTCTGCTCGGCGCGACCATTATTCTGATGGCCGTGCTGAATCTGATTCGCCTGTTTTCGCGTAAACGGGCGCTGCCGCAAAGGGAGCGTCTGGCATGGCTTCCGTTAGCGGCGCTTCCGATCGGAGCGGAGGTGGGGTTTTCCTCAGCCGGAGCGGGCGCGCTCGGTTCGCTGGTGCTGATGAGTTTTACGGCGATTTCGACCGCGCAGGTGGTCGGCACGGATCTGTTGTTCGGGCTGGGTCTGTCGCTGGCGGGTGGAGGGATCAGCCTGGGATCGGGAAACTACAACGCCGCACTGGTTTTGAAACTTGCTATGGGCGGACTGGTTGGAGCGCTGGCCGGCGCGAGCTCGCTTTCATTGATCCCATCGCGTCCGCTACGGTTCGCGTTATCGCTGTGGCTGGTGTCCATGGGCGGCCAACTGTGCTGGCGCGCCATGGCGGGTTAGAAGAAGCGGCGCCCGCCGCTAATGCTGCGCCGGCGGCTTGAATGTAATCCGAAGGTTATTCGTGCTCTCCGACCGTGTCGCGAGCCTCAGGTAGAGATTGCCCGCCATCAGGCTGTCGCGGTCCTGGTTCGAAAGTCTTTCGCTGCCGGCGAGGGTTTGAAAGCTGTGGTTGGCGAGGACCGCGATTGCGGGGCCATTGTCGCCTTTGGATCTGCGATGAATGCTGGCCAGGAGAATTTCACCATCGGCGAAGCCGGCTGCGGTCACTGTGTAGGCGAGATCGTTTGTGGTTGGATCGAAGGTGAGGTTTACGGATAACGTGCTGGAGCCGGCGAGCGCGCTCGATTGCCAGGTAAGGGCGGGGACGCCCGTGCGGCCGAAAAGGGCGGGGGTTCGGGTGGGTGCGCGGCGATGATGGGCGGCCTGCTCGTACGCATAAGCGTAGGAAACGAGCCTGGCGTCGTCCCAGGCGCGGCCGAGCAGCTCGACGCCCACCGGCAATCCGTCGGGCGTAAATCCCGCGGGCATGCTAATGGCCGGAAATCCGGTGGATGCGCTGAGCTGGCAGGTTGAGCCGCCCTGGGGTGTGCCGATGATCGCGGGCTTTCGCAGAAGCGTGGGATAAACCAGCGCGTCGAGCTTCTGGTCGTCCATCAGCTTGAGGATGGTCTGCTGGATCGCCACTCGCTTCGCCAGCGCAATGCGGTATTCGTAGGTGTCGCGCCCTTTCGAGTTTGCGCGGGCGGTCAACACGTTTTCGAGGGCGGAGTGAACCAGGCCGCCTTCGACGATTTCCTCGAGCGAATGGACCGGCGCGTTGGCGTGTGCGGCAAGATACTTTGCCAGATCCTCCTTAAATTCGGCGTTGATGACGGAAGATCCGTTCAGATCGGCCAGCAGGTCCGGCATCGCAACGGGAACGGCGGTGGCGCCTTCCTTTTTGAGCTCATCGATGGACGCGCGAACCACGCGGATCACGTCCTGATCGTCGGATGCGTTGCCGAAGAGAGGTTCGAGCACTCCAAGATGAGCGTCCTTGAGCGCGTCCGTCTTCAGGGCATCCATGAAGCGCGGCCGGGTGCGGCCGGAATCGAGATGGGTGGCGGGATCGGCGGGATCTTCGCCGATGGTCGCATCGAGCATGGCGGCGAGGTCGGCAACGGAGCGGGCAAGCGGACCGCCGACGTCTTGAGTGGTCGAAAGGGGAACGATTCCGGCGATGCTCGAGAGTCCCTTGGTCGGCCGGAGCCCGACGAGATTGTTCACCGAGGAGGGAATGCGAATCGAGCCGCAGGTATCCGATCCCATGCCGGCCGCTGCAAAGCCGGCGGCGACGGCCGCGGCAGTTCCACCGCTCGATCCTCCCGGATAACGCGTCGGGTCGTAGGGATTCCGCGTCTGCCCGAAAGCGGAGCCGGTGGTGGTGATGCCGGAAGCGAGCTCGTGCAGATTGGATTTGGCGATGATCACCGCACCGGCCTCGCGCAGTTTACGGACCTGGAACGCGTCGCTCGAAGGGACGAATCCGATGAGCGCCATGGTGCCCGCGGTGGTCTGCATATCGGCGGTGCTGTAGTTGTCCTTGACGATGACGGGAATCCCATGCAGCGGGCCGCGGGGGCCTTGGGCGGCGCGCTCGCGATCGAGCGACTCGGCCTGGTCGAGCGCGTTGGGGTTCAGCGTGATCAGCGCGTTCAAGCCGGGTCCCTGATGATCGAAGGCCCGGATGCGATCGAGATAAGCCTGCACCAGCGCTTTGGACGTTGCGCGGCCTTCGGTCATCGCCTTCTGCTCGTCGGCAATGGACGCCTCGGCCACTTCGAACGTCTGGGCGAGGACGGTTTGCCGTGCCGCGATCGCGAGGAGACAGCAGACAAGATACCGGGCGGATTTCATGTGGAGATCGTAGCACGCGGCGCGGTTACCGCCCGCTGGTGTCGTGCGGCTTATAATTGCGCTTGAAAGGAGAGTTTAGATGGCAACCGTGCCGGGCCGTGCCAGGTTCTCGAGAATGGCGGTGTGCGTTGCAGCCATCCTCGCCTTGGGACGCGGCGCGTGGGCTCAGTCGGCCACGATTCGCATTACTTTAACGGGGCAATCGATGATCCGGTCGGACATCCGCAAGACCGCGCCCGCGCAAGTGACTGCGATTTCATCGCTGGTTGAAGGCGCCGATGTGCGCTTTACCAACTTCGAAGGCACGATCGCGGAACCGGGCCAGCCGAATCAGGAGGTACCGATGCAGGGACGCGGATTCGTGGCGCCTCCGGAAGTATTGGATGCCCTGAAGGAGCTCGGCTTCAATCTCCTGGCTTTATCCAATAATCATTCCTGCGATCTGAAGATTCCGGGGATTCGCAACACGCTGGGCGCGGTCGCGCGCCTGGGTCTCGCTCACGCCGGCATCGGCGAAACGCTCCAGGAAGCCGCGGCGCCGGGTTATCTTCGGACGCCTAAAGGGAACGTGGCGCTGATCGCGATGGCTTCGGGACTGGTGCCCGCGGGAGGAGCGGCGACGGCGACACAGCCGGGCGTGAACGAGTTGCATGTCGATGCCGGAAACAAGCCGAATCCCCGGGATGCGGAGAACATTCTCAATAACATTCGAGAGGCCGCGAAGAAAGCCGACCTGGTTATCGTCTATCAGCACAATCACGTCTTCGACAAGCCTTTTACAGCGATCTTCGAAGAGGGGATGGCGGAGCGGCTGCGTCCGCCGGAGTGGTTAAAACAGTGGGCACATTCCGAGATTGACGCGGGAGCCGATGTGGTGGTGATGCACGGCGCGCCGCTTCTGCATGGCATCGAAATCTTCAAAGGGCGTCCGATTTTCTACGATCTGGGCAACTTTATTTATAATGTTCCGCCGGCGCTGTGGTATATCCAGGAGCCGATGGCTTGGGAAAGCGCGGTTGCATCGGTGGAGTTCGAGGGAAGGTCTGTGCGGTCGATCACACTTCGGCCGATCGTCATGAACGTGATCGGCCAGGGTCAGCCGGACGCGCAGGATCTGCACGCGAACAATTTGTTTCTTCAAACGCGGGGCCTGCCGCAGCTCGCCACGGGGGAGAAAGCCGGTTATATTCTAGAGCGGATCGCGGAGTATTCGCGCCCCTTCGGCACTGCCGTAAGTGTCAAGGCCGGGATCGCTGAAATTCGTCTGAATCGCGAAAACGAGCGGCGCCGGAACTAAGTGGTACTGCGAGGTCAACCCGGCGGCCACGCTTTCGCGCGGGCCGCGGACGGCGGACCTTAGCGTCCGCGCGCGGCTTCAGCCGCGCTACCCGATTCGATTGGCGGAGCTGAAGCTCCGCGCGGCATCAATGCCGCCCTCCAGATTCCGGCTGCGAGATATTCTAAGGATTTCCGATTCAGCACACTAGGACACGCCGATGAAACACGACGAACTCCCTGCGGTCGGGCAATTGGAAGCCACGCCGGAGATTCTGCGCGGGTTGATGCGCGAACTTACCGGGGAGGATGCGCGGTGGAAACCCGCTCCCGACCGCTTCTCCGTGGCCGAGGTCCTGGCGCACCTCGCCCACTCCGAAGGCCACTGCTACCGACTCCGGCTGGATCGTTTTATGAACGAAGAGCGGCCGGAACTCGATCCCGACGACGCGCAGTTTTATCTCGACCTGTATCGGAATGCCGACCCGGAAGACTCCTTCGATCATTTCGAAGAGCAGCGCGAGAGCAACATCGAGTTTCTGCGCAATTTGCCGGAAGGAGCGGGGGAGCGCAGGGCCATCCACAAGGAGGCGGGCGAGATCACGATGGCGCAAATGCTGCACGAATGGGCCATGCACGATCTCGGGCATATTCGCCAGATTGCGGAGCTGGTGCGCGCGCGCAAACACCTGGCCGGCGCGGGCGAACTGGGAAAATCCTACCGATTGAAGCCATGATGCATCCGGCGGCAGTCGCGTTTGCGGCGGCGATTTTCCTAACCAGACGCCTTGAATTCGACGAATCCGGCACGGTCTAAACCGCGGCGCGTTTCCGGATTCTTCATGAATGTGCTCCACACGAAGCCGGTGCGGAGGTTCTCGGCCATCAGCATGGTAATTCCGGTATCGAGGCCGATCACGTCGGTGTCGTACCAGTTCGTCAGCGGATTAAACGCGTTGACAAAACCGTAACGGCTCCACGTGCGCTGGCCATATTTGTTCTTCATGTTCTTGAGGACGCGCAGACAAGGCTGAGGAAGGAATGGGAGCGACCCGCCGCAGGCGCTGGGAACCACGGTCCCATCGATCGGCCCCATTTCGGGCGGACCACCCCACACCACGTATCCATGCGGCGAATCGGAAGCGGTAATGCCCCACAGGTCATCGCTTAAATCCGGGAACTGCTTGGACAGATCGATACAGAAACGCCAATGCGCCTCGGTGGCCAGGACTGAATTCTCAAAATAATCGGCAAAACGGTCGCGCTTTGAGCGGAAATCGAACCAGGCTTGCGAATACTGATGCACGAACAGGGGCGCATAGGAACCGATGTAGCGCAGGCCGTCGTACTCGAAGGTGGTGCGCTTCCACGCGTTCCACGCGGCCACCGGCAGCGGATAGGTGGAGGACCCCAAGCCGAGCAGGTACAGCATCATCAGCTCGCTGTAATAATCCCAATGATAGGGAAGGAATCCGAATTCGGGAGTCCAGCCCATGGGAACCAGGGTGGTGTCCTCGGAGACCCACGTCCAATCGACGCGATCGAAGATGTAGGTGGCGAGCGTGGAAATTTCGGAGGAGCGGAAGTGCTCGCGGCAGGTTAGAATCCCGCACAACAGGATGGCGGTGTCGATGGAGGAAACTTCGGCATCCCAAATCCGCTCACCGGTGTTGACGTTGGCCCAATGGTAGAAGAATCCGCGGTGCGTAGGCATTTTCTTCCACAGAAACTCAAGCGCGGCCGCGACTCGTGCGCGCGCGTCGCGGTGACTGACGTAGCCGCGCTTCTCGCCGATGCAGATGGCGGTCAGTCCGAATCCGGTGGCGGCGATGCTCGCGACCACGTCGTTACGCTGCGGCGTGCGGACGTTGGCGCGGTCGCGAACGAGGCCGGTGTGCGGGTCGGCCTGCTCCCAGAAAAACAGGAAATCTGCCTTTTCCAACTCTTCGAGAAGCTGGTCGTCTTCGGTCGAGAGGGCGGGCGGATGGCCGGATTCTCCGTCGCCGACCTGCGCCGCGGCGCGGGCAGCCGCGAAACCGGCGAGCTGTTGTAACAGTTTCCGCCGCGACAACATCGCTTGCCCCTCCATCTTGGAGATAGCGGCGCGTTGCAAAAGCGATTGCGCCAGGGCGATGTAACGGTGACTCGGTTTGACGCGGATAAGGGTTTTTCTTTATGTCGCGGCGGTCGCGCTCACCCTGGGGGTGGCCGCAGCGCTTGTGCTGATTCGAATGCCGCCGCAGGTGAAGGCGCTGAGCGGGTGCGTTCTACGGAATGACGCGGATCCGCGCAAGCAGGTGCCGATTCCGGGTGTGGTGATCCAAAGCGAGGAGGCCGCCGCAGGAGCACGAACGGGAGCGACGGGCCTGTTCCGCCTCGCGCTCGTTTCCGGAATCAAGCGTGGCCGGACGGTCCTGCTGCAGTTGCGCCATCCCGATTATGAGCCGCTGAGTCTTTTTGAGATTGCTTCAGAGGATTTATACGTGTTCCGTATGACGCCGCTTCCGCACGCTGCGGAACGCGCTCCGCCGGGGCCGGGAGAGACCGTGGCGAACGTGCGCGTGCGCTACGTGGAAAGGTCGACGGCTACGCTCAACGTCGGAAGCGTGGGAAAAAGCTTTGAAGTCGTGAATACGGGCAATGTTCCATGCAATCATGCGAGCGCGTGTTCGCCGGATGGAAAATGGAAGGCCGCGATTGGAGGAACTTCGCTGGACGCCGGCGAAGGCAATGAGTTCATGGATGCACTGCTGACGTGTATCGCGGGACCTTGCCCGTTCACCCGAGTCGATACTGACAATTTCACGGACGGCGGGAGGGTGATCAGCGCGTCGGTGCGTGACTGGTCGGACACGGTCACCTTCCTGCTCGAAGCGCAGGTCGTCCGCACGATGCCAGGCGACGCCATTCACGAGTTGTATCCGGTGAAGTTCGGCCGCGGCATGGATTTCAGCTTGCCATCTCTCGCGGAGGGTCCCAGCATTGAGGCCGAAATCAATGGCGCGGACATCGTTTACCCCTTGGGCCCGACCCTGGCGCTTTCCTGGACCACGTGCACGCTCACGATGAATGCGAACCATATTCGTCTCTATCACTGCGATCTGAAGCCGGGATATCGTTTTCAGTAATTGACGCGACTGGACCGTAAAGTCTGAAGAATTTCGCGCACGATCAGCCGCGGGTTTTGGCCTCGCCTTTCGATGCGCCCCGCCGATCGAGCCATTGTTCGGTAAGCGAGCGGTGGGACATGGAGAACTGCACGGCCGCGGCGTGCAGGTAGGGTTGGAACTCACGTTTCCAATATGCGAGATAGCCGGTCTCGTGGATCTCGCGGAGGATCGACGCGTAATGATCGAACAGACCTTGTGCGAAGAACTGGCCGGTGCGAATGGTCGCGGTGGCGGCGGATCGAGAGAGCTTCCACATGTTCGCAGGCACCTTCCGAATGGTGGCCAAGGCGACCAGCGACGACAGCTCAAAGACGGACCGCCCTTGCAGGGCTGCTTCCTGCTTCAGCGCATCCCAACGCTCGCGGAGCACAGCGGGCGGCGGCAGATTTCGCGGTGGAATGCTTTGGGCCGCTGCCTTCAACTCGTTCCAGTCCCGGCGCAGGCTGCCGATGTCGAGAGGAGGATAGCGCAGGGAAGCGGCGAGCTGGCCGGAGGTGCGCTCCAGCCCATCGAGCATTTGATCGACATTGGCAAACTTCCCGCCGGTCTCGAGCAGGCCCTGGTCCTTCAGGCTTTGAACGATTTCGCTCATCAGCTGGCGCCCCGCGCCCGAAAGATCGGCGAAAGCCGCCAGAACCCAAATCGGCGACGCGCCGAACGCGGCCCAGCCGGCTAAATCGATCCCGTCTCCGAGCGCTCTTTTCACGAGAAAATGGTCGATCGCCTGGCCGCCGGCGGGATAGGTTCCGTCCACCTGGCCGACGCGCTCGATCAGGAAGCGCAGAGTCGATTCGACGATGATGTTATATAGCCGGGTGCGGCGAAGGCCAGGGGGTAAAGTGATTTCACCAACCTCCCGAACCAGTCCTGCACTGACCGCCGCGACGGAGCGCAGGGCACGTTCGGGAAGGGAGAGAAGATAGCGGCTCAGCCTGTGCGCGCGTGCGCGATCCACTTCAGCGATGATACCGTGCGGCGCGAGCGCCGCGACTGAGCTTTACTTGCCGACCACCAGGAGATGGAAGCTATCGGGCAGGATGGTGGGGCGAGCCCGCTTGCCCGCGGCTGCCTCAGCCGGCGGCCCGTATTCGGCAGCGAGCAGATAGACGCGGTGGTTTTTGGAATCCACCGTCATGGTGCGGGCGCCGCGTTCGGTAGGCACATTATCCACGGTCTGGTAATTGCCGTTGACCGGCTTCACGATGCTGAGCGTCCCATCGCCTCCGTTGGAAGAGAAGGCGAGGCCGAGGCCGGAGTCGAACCCGGCGCCGTCCGGTGCGGGCCCGATCGGCGGAGTGGCGACGACTTTCAGCGTGGTAATGTCAATCACCGCCATCATCTTGTTGTCACAGGCGGCGAATAGTTTCTTGCCCTTCACGTCGATGGCGAGTCCGGAAGGCGATTCGCACGGAGAGAGCGACATGTGGCGAAGCACGGTGGTTTTGGCTGCATCGATCTCGATGATCTCGCTCGAATCTTCGAGATTGGCGTAGAGCTTGCCTGTGCCATCCGGCTGGCACTCCTCGGGCTTTCCGCCGAGGGGAAAGCTCTTGATCACTTCGTTGGTTTTGGGATCGATCGCCGTGGAATCGTTGGATCGGCCGTTGAAGGTGAAAATGTGTTTGGTTTTGGGCTCGAAGCAGACGGAGTCCGGATTCTGGCCCGTCTGAGGTTCGCCGACTTTGGCCAGGGTCTTGAGATCGAAAATGGTAACGCTATTCGATTGGCCATTGGTGATGAACCCCTTGCCGAATTCGGGCGCGACCGCGATGCCATGCACACCGTGCAGTTGCGTGATCTGGCCGACCACCTTGCCGGCCTTGGGATCGACGACTTCGACCAGGGTGCCGTGGGAGGCATAAACGCGGTTCGCATCGGGATCTACCGCGAGGTAGTCCCAACCGCCGGTGCCGCCGATCTTGATCTTGCCGACGACCTTGAAGCCTTCGGCGGCGAAGGCAGCGGCGACCACCAAGCCTAGCAGCAGGAATTTCTTCGTCATAGTTATTGCTCCTTGTGTTTTAGTTTCGGCCTCCGGCATAGAAGCGCACGGCCGGGGTGACTACCAGAGAGAGGATCATGGAGGCGAGAATGCCGCCGATCACGGCGATCGCCAGAGGCTGCAACATTTGAGAACCGGCGCCTACGGCGAAGGCCAGCGGAAGCATTCCGGCCATGGTGGCGAGCGCGGTCATCATGATGGGCCGCAGACGCCGCTCACCAGCGAGAATCATGCTTTCTTCCGCAGAAACGCCGGTCGCGCGGAATTTTTGGTCCGCATCCAGCAGCAGGATGCCGTTCTTAGCGACGATGCCGACCACCATGATGAGACCCATAAAGGAAGACAGGCTGAAGGTGGTGCGCGTGATCAGCAGGGCCAGGAAAACGCCGCAAGTGGACAGCAGCGCGGACGCCAGCACGGCGACCGGAGCGGCGAACTCGCCGAATTCGAACAGCAGGACCATGAATACCAGCACGATGGCGAGGACCAGCACGAACACCAGATCGCGGAAGGATTTCTGCTGCTCCTGGTACTGGCCGCCATACTCGACACGGATGCTGTTGGGCAGATTCGAATCGGCCACCGCTTTCTGAACCTTGGCCATGCCGTCGCCTAAGTCGATGCCTTCGAAGCGGGCGGTCACATCCACGGAGCGTTGCAAATTCTCGCGAATGATTTCGGTCTGGCCGGGGATTTCGGTTAATGTGGCGAGTGAGCCGATGGTGGCGGTTTTCCCGGCGCCGCTGACGATCAAAGTGTTGCGCATGGCGTCGAGAGTCCGGCGCGCGGAGGGTGGAAATTGGACCCGGATGGTGTAGGAACGATCATTCAGAACGACCGGGACGGAAGCGGGCTCGCCCTGCAACATGGCGCTGGCATCCAGCTCGACTTCCTGGGGCGTAAAACCGGCGCGCGCGGTCACTACCGGATCAACGTTGAAGGTCACGGCGGTGCCGCTGGTGGTGTTGTCGATGCCATCCTCGACATCCACCACTCCAGGGATTTTCTTGATGGCGCTCGCTTCGACCGGCGCCCAGTGGCGCAGCAGGTCCCCGTCTTCGGAAAAGAGCTTGATGACAACGGGCTGGGGAGCGCTGGTCAGATCGCCGATCATGTCCTGCAAGAGCTGCGGGAATTCGACGTCCAGGGTCGGCTCGGCTTGGGTGACTTTAGCGCGCACCTCGGCGATCACCTGGCCGCCGCTGCGGGTTCTTTCGTTCGGCGCGGCCTTGTCTCCGAATAGCCTTGTCCAGAGCGGCGCCATCGGCTTCAGCTTGACGCTGATGTCGCCCTGGCTGGCCTCGGTCACGGCAGCCAGGCCGAGCTGCAAACCGGTGCGGCGGGCAGTGGAGGCGACATCCGGCGTCTCGCGCAGGATTTTTTCGACATGGCTGATGACGCGATTGGTTTCCCGCAGGGATGCGCCGGGAGGCATGTTGTAGTCGACGATGAAACCGCCTTCGTCCATGGCGGGCAGAAGGTCGGAACCGGTGTGCGTGTAGCACAGGTACGATCCGGCGATCAGGAGAAAGGTAAAAAGGGCCAGCGCCAGCGGATGCTCGAGCGTGAAGCGCAGCGTACGCCCATAAGCCCGCATCAGCCAGGGCGGAACGCTCTCGTGGCGCGGCGCTGCGCCGCCATCGCGGCGGTTGCGAAGGAAATAGTGGCTGAGCGTGGGCGTCCACGTGAGCGCGAGAGCAAGCGAGGTGAGTAACGCCATACCGACCGTGATCGCCAGAGCGCGGAAGAAGACGCCCGTGACGCCGGTGATGGAGATCAGCGGCAGAAAAACAACGATCGGCGTGATGGTGGAACCCACCAGGGGAACACGGATTTCGCGGATGGCGCTGCGGATGGCTTCGGCGCGCGATTGGCCCGAATCGCGATGCATGACGATGTTTTCCACGACCACGATGGCGTCGTCGATCACCAGGCCGACTGCGGCGGCCAGCCCGCCCAGCGTCATCAGGTTGAAGCTCTGGCCCAGGATGCGCAGGGTGATGAACGTGACCCCGATGGTGGCGGGAATCACCAGGCCGGCCACCAGCGATGTTCCCCAGTCCCGGAGGAACACAACCATGATCAACGAGGCCAGCACCAAGCCGAGCAGAATGGCATCGCGCACGCTGTTGATGGAATCCGTGACCAGTTCCGACTGATCGTAAAACGGGCGAACGTCGACACCGGGCGGGAGATCCTTCCTGAGGTTCGCGATTTCACTGTGAACCGCATTGGCTACGTCCACCGTGTTGCTGTCCGGCTGGCGGTAGACGTTGAGCAGCACGGCCGGTTTTGCGTTGGCGGTCACCACCGTGTAGACCGGCATCACCGAATTGTTCACGGCGGCAACGTCGTTGACGTGAACCGCGGCGCCGGCGGGCGTCGTCTTGATGACGATATTGCCGATGTCGCTCAGGCCGCGCGCCTGGCCGCTCATCAGGGTCAGGATAAGCTGGTGATTCTCTTCGATGAGGCCGGGCGAATCGATCATGTTGCTGCGGGTGATGGCGTCCAGGATGTTGGGAACCGTCACGCCCGCCTCGACCATCTTGGCGGGATCGGGCTGGATTTGAAATTCCGGGACTTGGCCGCCCTGAACGACGATGGACGAGACGCCGGCGGCGCGGTTCAAGCGCGGCTTCATGGTGTAGGTGGCGAGCTCCCACAGCGTGGTTTGCGGAATCCGGTCCGAAGTCAGGCTGTAGCCCATGATGGGGAACGCGGCGAAGGTGAGGCGATTGGCGGTCACCTTGGCGCTGGCGGGCAGCGTGGGCTGGACGCGGGCGAGCGCCGCGTTCACCAGCTCCAGGGTCTGAAACATGTCCACCTTCCAGTTGAAGAACAGGTCGATTTCCGCGCTCCCGCGGCTGGTGATGGAGGTGACTTGATTCAAGCCGGGAACCGTGTTGACGGCTTCTTCAAGAGGCTGGGTCACGTTGACCAGCATCTGGTCGATGGGATACACACCCACGTCGGCGCCGACCACGATGCGCGGGAAGTCGGTGTTGGGGAACACCGCAACCGGAATGGAGAGCGCCATGTAAATGCCCACCGCGACCAGCGTCAGGATGACGAAGATGATGGGCTTGCCGTGGCGCGCCGTCCAGTGCGCCGTTTCCTCGCCGGTGGCGGGCGGAAGTGTGGAAAGCTGGCTCATTTTCCCTGCGGT
>JASHWA010000234.1 GCA_030044325.1 Bryobacteraceae bacterium | reverse complement strand
TCCGGCCGCACATCGCCGGGCGAACGGTGGTGAATCCGGATCCCGATCGCGGGCAGTTGAGCTCGCTGCAGACGGCGCTCGCGGCGCTCCCTTCCGAAGTGGAAGCATTCCTGTTCATTCCGGTGGATTGCCCCGCGATCGAGGAAGCGACGGTCGCCGCGCTGATCGACGAATTTCGCGCGCAACCGGCGCCGTTGGTGATTCCGCGATTCGGAGGGAAGCGCGGCCATCCGGTGTGCGCCGCGGGATCGCTGGCACAGGAGTTCCTGGCGATGCCGCCCGGCGCGGAAACGCGCGCGGTGGTGAACCGGCATGAGAGCGCCATCCGTTATATCGACCTCGACGATCCCGGCGTGCTTACCGACGTGGACGATCGGGAGGCGTACCGGGCGCTGATTTTATGAGGGTGCTCGAAAAAGGGGGACAACCAGCCTGGTCCGCGCCGTCAGATAACGCGCTCCATGACTGTCGCGCCTCAAGTTTTCGAGCGGCGTCATGATGAAACGGGCTGCCCTGATCGCGATCGCGCTGATTCTGGTTGCCGGCGTGGGAGCGCAATACGTGGATGCGGAGTTCGCGCGGCCGCGGATTGAGCGCGCGTTGCAGCGCAGCCTGGGGCGGCGGGTGGCAGTCGGGAAGGTGTATTTCAACCTGCTGACCGGTCCCGGATTCACTTTAGACGACGTGACCATCTATGATGATGCGCGCGCCGGAATCGAGCCGTTCGCGCACGTGTGGGAGCTGGAGGCGCGCGTCAACCTGCTCAGCCTGTTTTCGCACAAGCTCGAATTCTGGACGCTGCGGCTGGGCGAAAGCACCGACATCAACCTGGTGAAAACGGCCGCCGGCCCGTGGAATTTTCAATTTCTGCTGGGCAGCGCGCCGGCGCTTTCCGGCTCCATGCCGTCGATTCGCATGCGCAGCGGACGCGTGAACTTCAAGTTCGGCGACACCAAATCCGTGTTTTACCTGAATGACGCCGATTTCGACGTTTCGCCGTCGGAGGACGGATCGGTGGAGGTGCGGCTGTCCGGCGCGCCTTCTCGAACGGATCAGGCGCAGCAGAATTTCGGGCGTTTTTTCCTGCGCGGGAACTGGAATCGCGAAAAATTCGACATGCGCGTGGAGCTGGAGCGCAGCGCGCTTGAAGAAGTGGCGCGGCTGCTCGACCAGCGCGGCTTCGGGCTGCACGGGATCGTGGCGTTGGACGCGCAGCTTTCCGGGCCCCCGTCGAATCTGACCATCGAGGGCAATTTCGAGATCGACGACCTGCACCGGTCGGACCTGCTGCCGCAGCGCGGCGAATGGAAGCTGGCGTATCGCGGGAAGCTGGACCTGCACGCGGAGCGGCTGGAACTGGAGAGCGCGGGCGATCCCCCGGTGGCGCTGCGTTTTCGCGCGTGGGATTATCTGTCGTCGCCGCACTGGGACGCGGGCGCGCGTTTCCAACAAATTCCGCTGTCCGGGTTGATCGAAGTCGCGCGGCATCTGGGCGCGCCGCTTTCGGAAAAACTCGCGGCGGAGGGGTCGGTTTCGGGCGACGCGCAATACAGCGAAGAGTCCGGGCTCACCGGCCGCGCACAGCTTGAAAACGCTTCCGTGACGCTGCCGGGAGCGCAGCCGCTGCGGGCCGAAAACGCCGCGGTGGACATCGCGGGCCAGACCATTTCGCTGGAACCTGCCACGGTGCGCCTGGGCGAGAACGAAAGCGCGGAGCTCGAAGGCAGTTTTACCGGCGCGGAGGGACTGGATCTGAAAATCGCGACGCGCGGGTTGAACGTCGCCGATCTGCGCTCATTCGGATTGAACGATATCCCGCTGGTGGAGCAGACGCGGCAGGGAATCTGGCGGGGAAGCGCGCGCTACCAGTGGACTCCACCGGCCGCGGCGGGCCAATGGTCGGGCGATTTCGAGCTGCAAAACGCGCGCATCGGAATCGACGGGCTGGCCGATCCGCTGAGGATTCAGTCCGCGGCGATCGCGGCCAACGGAGCGCGCGTTTCGGTAACACGTCTGCGCGCGCAAATCGGGACGGGCGAGGGGGCGATCGCGTTCAACGGCGAATATCGATGGGACCCGGCGGCCGTGCGGCCGCATAAATTCCGGATCTCGATTCCGCACGCGGACGCCGCCCAAATCGAGCAGTTGTGGTCGCCCGTGCTGTTGCGCGATCGCGGATTTCTGTCGCGCGCGCTGCGCTTCGGCTCGTCGAGCGTACCCGACTGGCTGCGTGCGCGGCGAGCCGACGGAACCGTGGCGATCGACGATCTGGCCATCGGCGATCTCAACGCAAAATTGAGCCACGCGCGCCTGCTATGGGATGGCGCGCAGGTGCGCCTCTCCGCCATCGATCTCGAAATCGAGGACGCCCACGCGACCGGCGCCGCGACCATCGATCTCGCCGGCCGCGCGCCGCACTACCGCTTCGACGGGCGCATCGAAGGCGTGGCGTATAAAGGCGGGCAGCTCGATTTCGACGGGAGCCTTGAATCGGACGGGGCGGGCGCGGACCTGATCGCCAATGCGCATGCTGAAGGCAGCCTGCGCGGCCGGTCCGTCGCGTTCGCGCCGGACGCCGATTTTCGGACAGTCGCGGCGTGTTTCGATTTGCTGCCGGGAGTGCGGTGGAAAATTTCGTGCCTGGAAGCGAGGGAAGGCAGCGATGTATTCACCGGTTCCGGCGCGACGCAGCCCGACGGGCGCCTGGTGCTCGATCTTACGGGCCGCGGCAAGCAGGTGCGCTATTCGAGCGTTTCGGCGCCGGGCGCGCAGGATCGCTGAGCGCGGAGTTTACCGCAGCAGGCGCCCAACGCGCTCCATGACGGTCGCGCCTCAACGAACCCGGCCCAGGTCCGCTAGTGTTTCTTTTCCGCGCGCGCGACTTCGAGCTCGCTGCCGATGTAGCCCCAGGTCATCCACACGTTGCCCTGCACCACTTTCCTGAAATACTCCTGCGCCTTCGCCCGATTGCCGTTGTACAGATACCAGTTGCCGACTCCGTAGGCGACCGTATCAAAGCGCAGCTCCGGTTCGTCGTCTTTATTGCCGGCGGCGGGCTGGGCGGGCACCGCTTGGCTTTCCTGCATGCGCCCCTGGAAAAACCGCAGCAGGCTCAAATAATAAAACGTGTGCGGTTCGGTGTTCTTCATATCCGGCGTGATGGTGGCGAGGGCGCGGTCGGCTTGTTCCTTCTTGCCGGCGCGCCGCAGCGATGCGTACAGCCAGTTGGAGGAGTTGATACGGCTGTCGAGCGTGGGCGCGAACTCCGCGGCATGACGCCACGCTTCGGCCGCTTCCGCGAATTCGCCCACGAAATAGTGCGAAAGCGCCAGATGATAGTACACCTCGGGATTCCTGGGGTCGAGTTTCGCGGCCCGCTCCAGATCGGCGCGCGCTTTGCCGAATTCGCGCAGGCCCACCTCGCGATGGCCGCGCTCCAGCAGCAAACCGGCGTTGTCCGGCGCGATTTTGAGTCCTC
>JASHWA010000233.1 GCA_030044325.1 Bryobacteraceae bacterium | reverse complement strand
TATCGCCGCGGGCGGGTATCCGCGGATGTTCCCGTGGCCGATTTTCGCAGCGGGGGAGCTTGCGGGGATTGCGGGCGTGGTGTGGGCGCAGCGGACAAATCGCGGCGCGGCGATAGATCAGGCCGCTGCGTTTTTGCCGGCGGCGGCGCCTCCACGTTGATTTCTGAGCGGAGCGCCGGTGCGGATGCGATGGAAGGCGACGCGCGCCAGGCGCAGCGCTTTGGCCCACGCAGCGATCGCAACGCCGAACGGACGCCACAGCGTTTCTCTCAAGATCGCGACCTTGCGAATGTGGTCCTTCACCAGCCAGGTGCAGGAGGAGCCGGCGGGGAAATAAACGACGTCGCCAGCAGCGAAGCGGCGCTCGCCCTGCTGGTCGCGGATCACGGCTTCGCCCGATAGAACGAACACGATTTCATCCTTGGCGTAGTGCCACTCGAAGCGGCCCGGCGTGCACTCCCACACGACCAGCTTCAACAGGGAATCGCGGCTTTCTGCGAGCACGCGCGACGATCCTTGCGGGGTTCCGCTCAAGACCCAGTCGCGCGAAATCGGCTCGGGGGCGAGTTCGGTGACGGCGGGGTTGGCGATGAGGATGGATTTCGACATGTCAACTAAGCGACGTTGCCCGCGAGAGTGGAATTTCCTGTAGCCGTTACGTTTTCTTGTGGGCGGCGTTTACGGGTCATGGCGAACCCGCGCCATAGCTGGCGCGGCTCGCAGAGGCGGTCAAGGCGGGCGGGAACGTGCCGGTTGTATCATGGACGCGATGAACGATGGGCGCTATGCGGCGCGGATGCTGGCGAAATCGCCGGGGTTCACGTTGATCGCGGCGGGGCTGCTGGCCGGCGGGATCGGCGCGAACACGGTGATTTTCAGCGCGATGGACGCGGTGATGCTGCGCCCGCTCGCGGTGCGCAATCCGGAGCAACTGGTGAGGATGGTGCAGCGCTCGCCGCAGCTCGGCACGCGGAGCAATTTCAGTTATCGTTACTACGAAGATCTGCGGGACCACGCGTCTTCATTGTCGATCGTTTTCGGGGAAATGGAGCAAACGACGGCGATGAACCAGCCGTCGCCGGCGGAGGAAGTTCGGGCGAATTTAGTCACGCCGGAATATTTCGAAGCGCTGGGGGTTCCGGCTTTGTTCGGCCGTGTATTGACGCGCGAGGACGCGAAAGACGCTCCGGGCGCACCGCCGGCGGTGCTGAGTTACGCGTTCTGGCGGCGACGATTCGACGCCGACCCACGCGCGATCGGCGAAACGATCACGCTCAAGAATCAGAAATTCGTGATTGTCGGCGTGATGCCGCGAGAGTTCAACGGGATTCTTGTCGATACGTCGCCGGATTTACAGGTGCCGCTCCGTGCGGCGCCGATGTTGGTCGAAAGAGGCGACAGGCGGCCGATGCAGATCGAGGAGTTGGTGGCTCTCTCGCTCGCCGCGCGTTTGCGCCCGGGAGTGACGCTGGCGCAGGCGCGCCCGGAATGTTTGGAGCTGTGGCGGCAATCCACGGAGGAGTTCGGCAGGCAATACCGCCAGGATTTCGCGGAGGGCGAGCTGCGTCGAGGGATGGATGTGGAGGCGATTTCGCGCGGCGTTTCGGTTTTGCGCGATCGATTCGGAACCGCGCTCAAACTGCTGGTTGCATCGGCCGGATTGCTGCTGTTGATGGTGTGCGCCAACGTTGCGGGTCTGCTTCTGGCGCGCGGGGCGTCGCGGCGTGAGGAGATCGCGGTGCGGCTGGCGATGGGCGCGACGCGCGGGCGAATCGCGCGGCAGGTTTTGACGGAAAGCTTGCTGCTCGCGTTGATGGGCGCGGCAGGAGGGCTGCTGATCGCGTGGATCGCGACACCGATGCTTGCTCGCGCGTTCCCGCCGATACGCGATCTGATGACGAACCGGCTGAATCTGACGATTGAGTTCGGTATCGATGCGCGCGTTCTGTTTTTTTCGATGGCGATCTCCTGCGCGTGCGTGATTCTTGCGGGCCTCGCGCCGGCGATGAGCGCCGCGCGGATGAATCTGGATGCGATTCTGCGCGGCGCGCGGTCGAGCTCGGGCTGGAGCGGGCGGCAGGCGCTGATCGTTTTCCAGATCGCGCTGTGCACGATGCTGTTGGCGGGGGCGGGGCTGCTGGCGCGAACGTTTACAGAGCTGCGCAGCGTCGATGCGGGTTTCGATCGCGAGCACGTCGTGACGTTCACGGCGAATCCGGCGCTCGCGTCGTACACGGCCGCGCAGACCGACGCGCTGCGGATCGCGCTCACCGAGCGAGTGCGGGGGATTCCCGGCGTAGCGGGCGTGGCGCTTTCTTCGCGGGCTTTGATGCGCGGGAGCGGCGTCAAGATGACGGTCGCGCGGATGGGCCAGCGCGCGGCGCCGGCGGATTTTCTCAACGCGAGCATCAACTGGGTTTCGCCTGAATATTTCGCGACGATGGGAATGCGGATTCTGAGCGGCCGCGATTTCCGGCCGGATGAGGCGAGTGGAGATCGAACGCCGTCCCGCGTGATCGTGAACGAGACGTTCGTGCGCCGGTTTTTTCCGGAGATCGATCCGGTCGGGAAATTATTTGGAGGAGCGGGCGACCAGCCAGCTAAAGGTATGTACGAAATCATCGGCGTGGTGAGCGATGCGAAATACCGCTCTCTGCGCGAGCCGATGACGCCGACGTTCTACAACGTCTGGAAGCCCGAGGCGGACACGTTCCAGCTTATTGTGCGAACCCGTGAGCAGCCCGAAGGGGTGATCGAGCCGGTGCGCCGCGCGCTTCAAGCGATCGACCCGGCGCTGCCGTTCACCGAAATCGAAACCATGAGCGAGGAAGTGGAGGCGAGCACCGCGCCGGAGCGGACGACGGCCATGCTCGCATCGATTTTCGGCGCGGTGGCGGCGGCGCTGACCGGGGTTGGAATTTACGGATTGCTCGCCTACGCGGTGGCGGCGCGGCGGCGCGAAATCGGGATTCGCATGGCGATCGGCGCGCGGCCGGCGAACATTGCGAGAATGATCGGGACGCAAGCGGTGGCGATGGCGGCGGCCGGGGTGGTGGCGGGATTGATCGCGGCAATGGCGGCGGCGCCGTGGATTCGGTCATTATTATATGGAGTCGCGCCGGCGGACCCGGTGGCGCTCGCCGGGGCGGCGATTTTCGTGATGGTGATCGCGGCGGCAGCGACGGCGATTCCGGCAGCGCACGCGATCGGGATCGATCCGGCGGCGGCGCTGCGCGAAGAATAATCGTGGCGCACAAGCTGGTGCGTGTGCCACGGCAAGGAGAATCGATGGGTCGAACGATTGTATTCTTGATCGGCGCGGTTTCCGCTTTCGGGCAAGCGAAATTCGCGGCGCATGAAATCGCCACGGGATTGCGCGGCGGATACCAGGTGGTGGTCGCCGATATGAATCACGACGGCAAGCCGGATCTGATCGCGCTCGCTTCCGGGCTCACCGAGCTGGCCTGGTATGAGAATCCGGGATGGCAGAAGCACGTGATCGTCAGCGGAATCCGGCAGCCGATTAATCTGGCGGTGGTGAATCTGGATAAAGATGGAATTCCGGTGATTGCGCTCGCAAGCGACTTTTCGCCCAACGCGTCGCGCAGCGTGGGGACCGTTTCGATTCTCGAAGCGCAGGGCGACGCGACGCAGCCGTTCAAGCGCACGGACATCGATAAAGTTCCCGCATCGCACCGCTTGCGCATGCTGAACGGATTACTGATCGATGCGCCGCTCACGGACGCAAAGGCCGTCGCGCCGGATTATCGCGGCAAAACGCCGCTGTATGCGTACAAACCGGGCGAATGGAAACGCGAGCTGATCACCGATGCCGACGACGGCGTTCTGCACTGCATCTATCCTTTCGATTGGGATGGCCACGGCAAACAGGATTTGCTGACGGCGAGCATGCAGGGAATTTTTTTGATTCGCGCGAATAAAGACGGGACGTGGACGCGGACCAAGCTGGCCGATGGAGATCCCGACGCGTGGCCGAAAGGCGGCGCGAGCGACGTGGCGGTGGGCCAGATCGGCAAAGAGCGGTTTCTCGCGACGATCGAGCCGTGGCACG
>JASHWA010000232.1 GCA_030044325.1 Bryobacteraceae bacterium | reverse complement strand
GCATGTGTTCAGGTTGACTTGCACGATGCCGGCGGTCGCTCGCGCGCCCGTGAGCATATGGGTATGTCCCGGGAGAATCGCCGAGAAAAGCTGCGGGACCGATTCGACCACGCGCGCCGTCACCCAGTATTCCGCCGGTACGGTGTAGTATACCGCGCCGGTATTTTCATTGAGGACCTGCGGATCGGTCGCGGTGCAATCGCAAGTCCCAGCGCCCAGCGAGCCGACGTTCGAGGTCAGAATCACGTTCTGGCTGCCCGTGGCCGTGAATCCGTTCAGGATGGCGTAAGAACATCCGATCTGGAGGTTGGTGCCGGAGCTCGCGCTGGTGGGACAGGTGTAGCCTCCGGTATTGCAGGTGACCTCGCCCGTGCCGCTGCCGCACTTGAAGGAACCGGCATTGGCGATCACCGCCGCATTCCAGGCGGCCGCTACGGCTCCAAGCGCGGCCGACTCCGCGGCGCTCTGCGCGGATTCCTTGCGGAAGCTGGCCCATCCGACGTCCACCGCCAGTCCCAGCATTCCGCTCAAGACCACCAGACCCATGGTGGCCATGATGATAGCGGAACCGCTCAGCTTTCTACGTTGCGCTTCGCTTATTCTCCACTTTTTTTCGCCCATGACGTCCTCCACCGATCAGTACAAGATCGCCTGTTTCGAATCGGCCGTAAACCAGAGTGACCCGAACGCGGAAGGTTTGCTTCCCGGCCAAAACATGGATAGCGCGGATTGGAACTGGTATAAGCCCTGGACTTCAATCACCGCTCCCACGCTATCGCAACTGGTGGGCGGCCATGTGGTCGTATTCCCGAAGCAGGAATTCAGAGGGTTGCAGGTGACCGTCTGGCATGGCGCGATCAGCGTGGCTTGCCAGGTTTGCGGCGGCAGACCCACGGCGGCGCTCGCCAGGGTGTGGGCGACGCCGTTCACGGATGCGCCGCAGGAGTCCGGATTGCCTCCGCTTGCTTCGCAAGCCGGGACGTAGCTCACCAGGTCCGTTCCCCGAACCGCGGAAAAACGCGTACCCTCCTTCACCGCTTCCTGGAGCGTGTGGTAGTTCCACATACCCCTTCCCATCTCAAAAACGGAAATCATCACGAAGATGAGCGGAATCCCGACCAGCGGGAACTCCACTGCCGCGCCTCCCCATCTGCTATTTCTGCGCATAAGAAAAACCTTTCTCACGATGAGATCGCATAAACCGGCATCTGAACGATGCGCGTCACGGTGAGTTGTCTCTCGAGGATTCCGGGAATGGGGATCATCACCAGGGTCTGATAAGTGACCGAGACCTGGGAACAGGCGACGGTGTAGTTGGTGCAGGCCGTGGCGCTGACGATCAAGGGCAGCGAGGTGCAGGCCGTTCCAAACGACCCCGCGTTCGGCACGGTCGCGAGCTCCTTCAGCACGGCTCCGCAGGCGATGGCGCTGCTTCCCGCCGTGCCGGCGCTCGCGGCGGTCGCCAGCGCCGCCACCCTGGCCGCGCTTTGCACCGAAATCAGAGCGTAGGAATAAAAGCCGATGTCCAACGTACCGATGAACAGAAAAACGAACATCGGCACGACGAACACGGCCTCGACCATGCTCTGGCCTCTTTGCCGCCACTTGCTCGAATGTCTCACAATGCTCACCTCGTCATTTCGGACCCGTTATACGGCCGGTTCCGAGTCATCCTCGTCAGAATGTCACGCTCAGCGCACCGAAAGCGACGATGTTATTCAGGAATCCGCTGACCGTCACTCCCGGATAGGGGGCGATTACCTTGGTCGGCGCCCCGGTCATATAATCGTCAACTTCGAAGCGCAGCCGTAGATGCTTTTGGAGGTCAATCTTCACGCCGGCTCCCACGTCCGCGACGGGAAGAACCTGGTTGGTTGCGGTGAGGCCGGCGAAGTTGCCGAGCGGCTGCGCCGCCAATTGCATACCGGTTCCCACCAACACGCTCAGGCCCCCTCCGGCGGCGATAAACGGACGGACGCGCGAGGTCCGGGGGGTGAAGTGAAACAGAAAGACGCCTTCGAGGATATGCGTGTGCGCGGCAAAGGTGGTGCTGGCGCCTGGCCCGGACAGACGCAGATCGCTGAAGTCGTATAAGTAGCGAGCCTCACCGCTCACGTAGTTGAAAGTATCCTCACCGCCGAAGGCACCGACGGCGCCGGAGTTGGTAAGCCCGGCAGTGGCGCTGGCGCTTCCGGATTTGTAGGTCAGGTCGTTGGTAAATCCGAACCCGCCGAGCGCGCCCACCTCCCAGTTCTGGGCGAAGGCTGCCGAGGCGGAAAAAAGGGAAAACCACACGAGGGTTCTAAGCATGGACGTTGTCTTTGTTGTCTTTTCTCATGGATTCACGGTGCGCACGTAATAGGTTGTACTTGCCTGGCCCTGGCTTATCGTCAAGGGCACCGAGTCGCTGGTGGAAATACCGCCGGGCACATAAGCATCGATCTGGTACACACCCACCTCGCCCGGCACCAGGCCCGCAAACATGACCGGCAGCGCCACGTCTCCCAAGCTCACCGAAGGAGGCGTGGTAACCATCGCCAGGGGATTGCCCGGGGCGCCATAGCCCAGTTCGGGCAGGGGCGATGTGAGGCCCATCCCGGTAAGATAAATGACCAGGGTGTCGTTGGGGTGAATGGGATTGGTGAACGTGACCAGTTGATTGTTGGTCAGGCGCACCACCGTAGCCAGATCGTTCAGATCTCCGGCGGTGCCGTTATGGAAAATCGCCGGCGCAAAGTTCTGCACCGGCGCCGTGAAGGTGTTGCTCGCTCCACCCGGCGTGAGCACGACAATCGACGCGGAGGCGGCCAGGTCGAAGGGCAGTTGCGCCTCGATCTGACTTCCCGACACGCTAAACAGCGGGATAGCCATGCTATTGACCAGAACGCAGACGTTGCCGAGCAGTTCCGGCAGCGGGAGTTGCAGCGCGCTCTGTCCGGATTGCGCAAGGCCCGATCCGCCGAGCAATACCAAGCCTCCCGGCGCGACCGCCGTGGTGCCGTCGGCTGCGTTGACCAGGCTCGTCACCTGTGGAATCGCCGTCGGCGCGTCGAAACTGTTCTCGACCACGGTCATGCCCGATTCCGAGAGCAGCAGAATCGCGTTCTGACTGGCCGGAATGGCGACGGATCGCACAAACGAGAGGATGGTCTCTCCGATCTGATTGACGGGAGGGGTTTGAAGAGTCGTTGGGGTCGCGGGAGACTCGTCCAAGAGCGCGCCGTGATAGGTCTGGTAGTTACTCAGATTGACTCGCTCGATGGTGCCCGGGCTGCTCGCGCTCAGGCTGGTGGTGCGGAGTCCGGCGCCTGAAGCGGTCCCGACGCCCGAGGTCACGCCGCTCGCGCTCTCGAGCGTCCCTACCGGAGCAAGCGAGGCATCGAGAACGTGGTTGCCTGCGATAAACACATTGTCGCTGATGGGTCCCGCTCCTCCGCTGAGCGTTGAAAAATCCTGGCGCGAGGCGGCCCATTCACTGACGGTCGCGTCATAGAGCGCGACGGTGCCGTCGGGCATGGCCAGCAGAACTTCAGTGTTATCGGCGGAAGGGGCCAGAATTCCGTTGGCCGAGCTCAGATTATTCGCGTATATTCCCAGCGTCGGCAGGGGATCGGCCAAGCCCGCGGCCACGCTCACGCTGACGATGCAACCGGTGGTACAAGGCGGGTAAGGATAGTTGAACGAGGTGGCCGAGCGCGCGATCTGCAAAATCTGGCCGTCGGCTGCGGCCGCAATCGAGCGCCCGTACAGGCCGGGCGTCAGCAAAATCGGCGATACCGGCTGCATCGTGTTGAGATCGTACACATTATCGATTTGCGAATTGTCATTGCCGACGATCAGGTAGTTCAGATCAGGCGTAATCGTCATGCCCACGGGCGTGTTGCCGGTGCGGAAGGAATTGATGGGCTGATAGGTGGTTGCATTGTAAACCAGAACCAGGTTTTTATCCTGCCGGATGAGATAGATCTGATTGCGTATGGGATCGGCCATGATATCGGTGATCTTGCCGGGTATATCGATGATCTGGCCGTGCTGATTCACATTCGGCTCGGCAACCAGCAGCCGCACGGTGGCCCCCAGGTTGATCGATCCGTTCGAAGAGATAGTCAAGGGGACTGCGGTGGTTCCGTTGGTAGTCTGGAAGGCGGTCGGGTCGATGCTGATCTGAACGGTCGCGGGCGTCTGTCCGGAACTGGGCGTCATACTGACGCCGAGGGTGCCCGAGGGAATCGATAGGCTGAAATCGACACTACCTCCGCCCGAGTCCACGATCTGGATGGTCTGAGTAATGCTCGTGTTATTGCAGCCGTTGCCTTGGAATAGAACATCCTCCACCGATGCCGTGACTTGGTGCGCGGTGGTCAAGCTCCCGATGGGAAGGACGGTCACACCGCTGACCGAAACCGAGTACAGCGTGTTCATGTCGCTCGACCAGATGGACTTGCCGGCGAGATTTTCCGGCAACTGAATCTGGTCTTCGACGGTGAGATTGTCGGTGTCCACAACGGAGAGCACCGGTCCCGTGTAGGTTGAGGTGGTTGGTGGAATCTGCGCGAAGATGCGGTTGTGCGCCCAATCCCACGCGCTCGAGCCGATATTCAGCGCGCCGGTGGGCCGCGGAAACTCGGCCAGGAGCGCGCCGCCTGGGTTTACTAAGCCCCAGCCCGCCAGATAATTCTGCCCGGTCTGATCCACGCTGACGACCGTCGGGCCGTCCGTGGGCATTGTGTAGAATGGCGTGGAGGTCGCCTGCCCGGTGGCGACGGAGTAGCTGAGGACGGCGATGCTTGGATCCATGAGCGGAGT
>JASHWA010000231.1 GCA_030044325.1 Bryobacteraceae bacterium | reverse complement strand
CACCAACATCGACGGCGTCGACCCGGAATCGCATCGCCGAACGACGGGTACGGATGCAAAGGGTTTTTTTCAGTTTGTCGATGTTCCGGAGGGTCGTTATGCGATCGCCGTCACGAAGCCAGGTTATCGGGATTACCAGATTCCCGAGGTGACGGTGCGAGGGGGCGAGACAGTGAAGATGGATGAGATCCAATTGTCTCCGGTGGGGATGTGATTGCCCCTGTTCCGCTACCTACTTCGCGCCCGTCGCCATCGGCGCGCTGACGACGATCGGTCTCGGCGACACGATCTGTCTTAGCCACGGCGAAAAAAAATGGGAATCGTAGTTTACGATGGCGACGGTGAGGAGATCGCCGGTGGAGCGGACCTGGATGTTACCGCGCGTCAGGTCGAGGAATGCGGGCTTTTGGGAGGCGGTGAGTTCACCGTAGAGGATCAGGTTGGCGACTTGCTCTCCGGTGCCGTCGTAAGGATGCAGGGAGGCGTAGCGGACGGCGCTCTGCACGCGATCCTGGAGGGCCTGGCGCGAATACATGACCTGGCCGCAGTCGATCACGCCGAAAAGAAGGGCGAAGAAAACCAGCATGACGAGGGTCGCTTCAATCAGGCTTTGTCCGCGGCGGTTCATTTTTTGGCGCTTTCGGTTTCGGCGACGTAGGGGAATTCGACGCCGGGGCGTCCGTCGAAGGTGAATTTCGCGAAAACGGCGTCGATCGAAAAATTGCGAATGGAAATCGCGACGGCGGAGGGCGCGCCGCGATCGATGGTCCAGTTCACAGCGACGTTTTCCGGCGCGAATCCGGCGACGATCGGGCGGGCGTCCTCGCCGGGCTGGGGTTCGCCGAAAACGACGAGATTGCGAATCGCGGCGTTGGTTTTTTCGGCGTCCTGGGACTCAAAGGGCTGCGTGGCTGCGTAGCGCGCGCCGTTGGCGACCGCGGTGACGAGCTGGTTGTAGACGAAAAACGTGTAGCCGAACTGAAACGTCCCGGCGATGCAGGCGATCATGACGGCGGCGGAAAACGCGAGCTCGATGAGGGCGTGCCCGGAGCGTCGCGTCCCGGTTGACGGGGGCCGATGGAGCGGGTTTTTCATTCGACCAGCCTCACGGGATGCGTTGCGGCGATGGAACGCGCGGGAACGGTGAAAGATGCGGGTCCGCCGACAGCGCGCAGAAAGGTGATTTCGACTTCATTCGAGGGCGCGGTGACGCGCGCCATGATGAGGGACGAAGGGTCCTTGGGGTCGCGCTCCCAGCGCACGCCGTCGGGGCTGAATTCGACGACCACGCCCGAGAATTCGCGCGTTCCGAGATTCCAGCGCATGGGCAGGCGCGCGACGGCGGCGCGAGCCTGGGCGATCGCATCGGGACGGCCGAGTTTGGACGCGGCGGTCATTGCGGCGGCGTCGGTGAAGGTTTGGGCTTCATTGCGCGCGATGTAGACGCGGCCCAGATCGAAGGCCAGTCCCATCACCGCGAGCAATAGCAGCATGGTGATCGACATGGCGATGAGAACGAAGCCGGC
The DNA here is from genome assembly GCA_030044325.1 of Bryobacteraceae bacterium. Taxonomy (GTDB): domain Bacteria; phylum Acidobacteriota; class Terriglobia; order Bryobacterales; family Bryobacteraceae; genus Palsa-187. The sequence goes on along the minus strand of JASHWA010000231.1, from coordinate 10,164 downwards.
GCGCGATTTCATACCCTATCTCGTTACAACGGCAGAATTTGCAGAAACTTTAGATGGGTGTAGAATAAACACGTGCCGCCTTTCACCCGACGGCTCAGCGAGAAAATTCCGGCATGGCTGCGTGGTTACGCGGCTACTCTTGCGTTCCTGGCGATGGCCAGCGGGATTCTGCTCGCGGTTCCCTATCGCGGGGAGTGGCGAACCTTTGCCGGGGCAATTTTCCTTTTGACGCTGTTCGCCTCGGCGTGGTGGGGCGGGTTTGGCGGCGGAATCCTGGCGACGGCGTATACGGCCTTCATCGCGCCCAAGCTGGTCCAGCATTCGCATCCCGTCTTGCAGGTGAATTGGTTCGGCTTCGCGGAACTTCTGGCGATTTCCGTGTTGCTCAGTTGGGCGGCGCGCTCGCGCCAGCAGCTTCGCGCGGCGAATGAGGAATTGGACGCGCGAGTTCGCCTGCGGACGGCGGAGCTGGAACGCGCCAATCGGGCGCTTCAGGAGCGCGAAGCGCTATTGGTGCGCCAGACCGAAGAGCTGGCGCGGTCCAACGCGGACCTGGAACAGTTCGCCTACATCGCCTCGCACGATCTACAGGAACCGCTGCGGATGGTCGCCATCTACACGGAGCTGTTAGCGCGGCGCTACAGCGCGGCGCTCGATTCGCAGGCGGATGGATTTATCGCGACGATCCTCGCGGGCGTGCGGCGGCTGGAAACGCTGATTCGGGACCTTCTGGCGTATTCGCACACGATTCACGCGGAGCCGGCGGCGCCCCAGCGGTTCCAAGCGCGGGAGGCGGCGCGCGTGGCGATGGACCGGCTGGATGCGCTGATTCGGGAATCGGGCGCGAGCGTGGAGATCGGGACGCTGCCGGAGCTGGTGGGCGATTCAGTGGCGCTGACGCAGGTGTTCCAGAACCTGCTGAGCAATGCGCTGAAATATAAGACATCCGCGGAGGCGCGCGTTCGCATCAGCGCGGAGCAGGTTCGCGAGGAGTGGACGTTTTCGGTGCGGGACAACGGAATCGGGATTCATCCGGATTATCACGAGACCATTTTCGAGCCCTTCAAGCGGCTGCACTCGCGGGAAATCCGCGGCTCAGGGGTGGGACTGGCGATCTGCCGGAGAATCGTCGAACGGCAGGGCGGGCGCATCTGGGTGGAATCGTCGCCGGGCGAAGGCGCGGATTTCCGCTTCACGATTCCAGCTTCGAACGGCGCGGCAGCGCGAGTCAGCTCCGCTCATAGTTGATGACCACGGGGTGGCCGTAGACTTCCTCGAAAACATCGGAGACGCGCGACGCGGCCCATTCGGCGAGGTCGGGCTCGCGCGCCGCGCGGAGTTTGAGCAGCACGCGGGCGGGTTGTATTTCGCAGCTCACGATTTGGATGTTGTCCTGTTCCGGGCTGCGCGCCAGGTTGTCGGCCAGGCGCAGGATGGGGATCAGCAGGTGCAGCGGACGGCGGTCCTCGGGCGCGAGCGCCTGGTATTCGGGATGGGCGGCGGAGGGCATGGCTTTGCGGTGATAGCGGCACAGGTTGGCGATGAATTCGCGCTCGCGGTTGGTGAATCCGGACAGATCCACGTTGGCGACGATGTAGTAGGCGTGCTTGTGATGGCCGGAATCGTTGATGTAATGGCCGGTGTTGCTGAAATAGCACGCGGCTTCGAGCTGGCGGCCGTAGTTGAGCGCGAGCTGGTGCAGCGGCTGAAGGTGCGCGAACAGGTATTGGGCGTATTGGGCGATGCGGCGCGCGTGGCCCAGGGACGCGCCGAAGCGCGTGGAGATGCGCTCGACTTCCTTGCGCTGATCGCGGCTCAAGCGCGCGCGCTCGCCGCCGACGCCGCGCGCGGCCATGTCGGCGATGATGCCGTCGCGGACACCCGCGGCGGAATAGTACATTCCGGCGATGTGAAAACGTTCGAGGATGCGCAGCAGCGCGCCAGCGCCGGCCACGATGATTTCGGCGCGGCGGGGGCCGATGCCGGCGACCTTGCGCCGGCCGGCGAGATCGAGCTCGGCGAGCCTGGAATACAGCTTGCGAACCTGGGAGGTGGAGGCGCGCAGGCGATCGGCCTGATCGCGGCGGGAGCGCGAAACGCGATTGACGGCGCTCACCACGGCGGCCGCGGTGGCCGAAGTGGCGATGGCGCGGTCCCAGCGCAGGCCCAGGCGCGCGATGGCGGGCTCCAGTTTTTCGTCGACGAATTCGGACATCTGGTGCAGCTCGCGCGACGCGGGAGGGTCGCCGTGCAGGAACATTTCCTGAAGACGCACGGCGCCGAGGGGTTTGGAGAGCGCGTCCACCAGCGCGGCGTTTTCGCTGGCGATGAGCTCCGCGCTGCCGCCTCCGATATCGACGATCAGGACGCGCTTGCCGTTCTGCGGCCAGCGGCTCATCACGCCCTGGTGAATGAGGCGCGCTTCCTCGCGTCCGCTGATCACTTCCACGTTCACGCCGAGGGTGCTGGAGGCGCGCGCGAGAAATTCGGGCGCGTTGGACGCGTCGCGGACGGCGCTGGTGGCGACGGCGCGGACGCCCGCAACATCCAGCTTGCGATATGTTTCGGACATGCGGCTGAGCACGCGCAGGGTGTCTTCGATCGCCTGGGTGCTGATGCGGCCGTCCTGAAACACGCTCGCGCCCAGGCGGGTGACTTCGCGGTCGGCGGCCAGCACCACCGGCTCGGATCCCGGCAGGACCTCCGCCGCGAGCATGCGAGTCGAGTTGCTTCCGATGTCCACCGCCGCGTAGCGAAGCATGTCAATTGTTAATATCGCACCAGCGCGCGGCGCGGCGCGTTTCATTTGTGTTGCGAGAACGGGAGGACGCGGTTCGCCCGCCGGCGGGGCTCCAGTGGAAACTTCGCGCGCTGAGGCTGTGATAACTTAGGATCGTTGTTCTCGCCGGGGTCGGCCATGAGGTTCAGAGCTTTTCATTCGTTCTTACTCGTCCCTTTCCTCGTTTTCCGCTTGCTCGGCCAGGAGGGATCGCTGCGCGTGAACGTGATCGCGGGGGAGGGCCAGTTCGTGGACATCAAGCGGCGCGTGAATCCGGAGCCGGTGGTGGAGGTGCGCGACGCCAAGGGCAATCCGGTCCAGGACGCGACGGTGACGTTTTTCCTTCCCGCGCAGGGTCCCGGCGGGACGTTTTCGAACGGCACCACCACGGAAAGCGTGCTCACCACGCGCGACGGGCTGGCGACGGCGACCGGAATTCATCCGAACAATCAGACCGGGCCGTACGTGATTCGCGTGGCTGCGTCCTATCACGGGCAGACGGGCAGCGCGCAGATCACGCAGACCAACATCGTCGCCAGTTCGAGCAGCTCCGGAAACGGCCACGGACTGGGATTCGGGACCAGGGCGTGGGTAATTCTCGGTATCTGCGTGGGTGTCGCTGCTGCCGGCGCGGCACTGGCCTTGCGTAACAGTGGTGGGAAATCGACGACGCCGGCGATCGTCATCACGCCGGGATCGCCGACCGTGGGAGCGCCGCAATGAAGACGATCCTGTGCGCGCTTTGTTCGTCACTGGCCTTGGCGCAAGTGGGAGGGCCGGTGCTGGGGCTGGTTCCCGACGGTGCCGCGGTTCGCGTGATGGTTGGGATGCCGGGGGCGGGTGCGGTGGGGCCGGTGGTCGCGTCGGGATTGTCGGCAATCGCGATTTCTCCGGCGCAAAACTTCGCCATCGGGATGGATGCGAACGGGGCGGCGCAACTGGCGCTCGCAAGCGGGGCGATGTCGCCGGTTGCGGGAGTGGCGGCGAATGCGAACCAAATCGCGATCAGCCCCACGGGTTCGGCGGCGGCGCTGTGGTTCGCTGCGAACTCGCAGTTTCAGATCGTCACCGGATTGCCGGGAGCAGCGAGTGTTCGCGCGACCGATGCCAGCGCGTTCGGCGCGCCCATCGCGTTCGCGGTGAGCGATGACGGGCATCTTGCGGCATCCTTCGCGGCGGGCGTCGAAATGTTTTCGCCCGACGGCTCGGTTGCGCCGGTCGCGGTGAGCGATCGCGTGACGGCTCTCGCGTTTTATGCCAACAGCGCCAGCCTGGCGATGGCCAGCGCGGCGAGCGTCTTTTCACTGGTGAACGGGACGTTGACGGCGCTGTACCGGGCGGCTCCGCAGCCCGGACGCGAACTGCGCGCGGCGGGCGCGCCTGGCGGAATCGCCGTTTCCCAGGACGGCCTATGGATGGCCGCGGCGATGCACGACGGAAGTGTGATCAGCATCCATCTGACCAGCGGGGCGGCGTCGAAAACCGTTTGCGGGTGCCTGCCGGACGGTGTGTTCACCATCGGCGGGGCGGCGTTTCGCCTGACCAATGCGGTCGGGAGCGCGGGCGTGAAGCTGATCGACGCATCGAGCGGGAATATTCTGGACGTACCGCCGGCCGCGGGAGGTGCGCGGTGAAGTGCGCGGCTGTGGCCTTCGCGATTGCGGCTTGCGCGCTCGCGCAGCAGTCCGAATCGATCACCACCACTTCCGTTCCGCAGGCAGTCATCAACAGGAATTATTCCGTGACGCTGGCCGCGTCGCCGGGAACGGCGCCGGTGTGGTCGCTGGCGCAGGGGACGCTGCCGGCGGGATTGACGTTGAGCGCGGGCGGCGTGATTTCGGGGATTCCGAATACGCTCGGAGAGAGCGTTTTTCTGGTGCGCGCGAGCGATCCGAATTACGGCGTCGCGTACCAGGCGCTCGAGCTTGACGTGGTGCTGGGGCCGCTGAATATCTCCAACACCGCGCTGCCCATTGCGACGCAGAACGCCGCTTACAGCGCGACGTTTGAAGGCTCCGGCGGCGTTCCGCCTTATCAATGGAGCTTCGCGTCCACGGTGACGCTCGGACTGACGCTCAATGCATCGAACGGCGTGCTTTCCGGGACCCCCGCGAGCGCGGGCGCGTTCGGGATCCCGGTGACCATCACCGACAGCATCGGAGAGAATTTCACGCGAGCGTACACATTGCAGGTCGCCGCGCCGCTCAGCGTGCTCACGACCTCGCTGCCCAACGGCGCGCCGGGCGTCGCGTATTCGCAAGCGCTGACCGCGGGAGGAGGACAGGCGCCGTATTCCTGGTCGGCGAGCGGATTGCCGGCGGCATTACAGATCGATCCGTCGACGGGGCGGATCAGCGGAGTTCCCGCGGCGAACGGAACGTCGCAGGTGAACGTGCAGGTGACCGATTACGGGCAGCGCATGGCATCGCGAACACTGGCGCTGACGGTCGGCCCGGGGGTGGTGATCACCAACACGTACCTGGCCTTTGGAGCAGTGAACACGGCGTATTCGCAGACCTTGACGGCGGCCGGCGGAGTGCCGCCGTACGTGTGGTCGCTCGGCGCGGGAGGGTCGCTGCCGCCGGGCTTGTCGCTCAACACGGCAACGGGCGTGATCAGCGGGACGCCGGCGGATGCGAGCTCGCTCACGTTCAGCGTGAAAGTGACCGACTCGGTCGGCGATACGGGATTCGGCACGTTCACCATCAACATTCTCGCGCCGCTCCGGATGGGCGGACCGAATCCGCTTCCGGTGAGCGTGGGCGCGAAGATTTCGCACGATTTTTCGGCGAGCGGAGGACAGCCGCCGTATCGATGGTCCGCGGCGAACCTGCCCGCGGGGCTGAATCTCGATGCGTCGAGCGGGACGTTGAGCGGTGCGATGGCGACCGCGGGATCGAGCACGTTTGCGCTGCGCGTGGCCGACGCGCTGGGCCACTCGTTAACGGACGGGATCACGGTGATCGCGCAGGCGACGGCGATTCCGGCGATCACCATCGGAGGGTTGCCGTCATCGCCCGGATACGACCAACAGCCCGAGATTACGGTTTCGCTCGCGTCGCCGTACACCTCGGATTTGACCGGAACGCTGTCGCTCACCTTCGCGTCCTCGGTGGGCGGGGCGGATGGGATGATCCAGTTCGGCCCCGGCGGAAACGCAGCGGCGTTCACCATTCCGGCGGGGACGACGCAGGCGCAATTTTCCGGAACCTCGTACGTCAAGGTGCTGACCGGGACGGTGGCCGGGACAATCACGCTGACGGTTTCGAGCGTGATGGCGGGAACCACCGACGTCACGCCCAGTCCTCCGCCCACGGCGACCATCACCACCCAACCCACGGTTCCGTTCCTTTCAAGCATCACGTATTCGCAGACGTCCGGCGGGGTGACGGTGACCGTCAACGGGTTTTCCTCGGCGCTGAATATGACCAGCGGAACGTTTCAGTTCGCGGGATCGCCCAACGCGACGCTTTCAGCGACCACGTTCACGGTTTCGCTCAGCGCGCCGTTCAACACCTGGTATTCTTCGAGCGCGGCCGGCCAGTACGGCAGCGAATTCACCCTCAACGTTCCGTTCGCGGTGCAGGGGCAGGCAGCCGACCTGATCGCGGTGACGGTCACACTGACCAACTCCAAGGGCGGGTCGACCTCCTGCGCGTCGCCGATTGGAACCACGACGACCTGTTCGTCGTCCTCGCAATAGTGAATCCTAATCCGCGCGAACGTACCATTCCGGGGCGGCTGATCGTGCTGCCGATGCTGGTATTCGCGGCGGCGGTGATCTCCATCGCGGCGTACTGGCTGTTCAGCCAGCCGCGCAGCGCGCCCGCGCCTCCGCCGTCGATCGTAGTGCTTCCGTTCGATGCGACGGACGCGCAACTGGGTGAGCGCGCGGCGGTGGCGATCATGGCCGATCTGGGCGGGATTCCGGGATTCGAGGTGATCCCGCGCGAGCAGGCCTTTCCGATCAAGGGCAGCGACCCGCAGGAGATCCTCAAGAAGCTGAACGCGAGGAGCGTGCTCGAAGGCAGCATCGCGCAATCCGGCGATCGCGTCCAGGTCACCGCGCGTCTGATCAACACGAGCGACGCTTTCCAACTGTGGTCGCAGAGCTACGATCGCGCGGCAACCGATCTGACCGCGATCGAGCAGGCGATCGCAGAGGGCGTGATCAAAACGCTCGGGCTGAAGCGCTAAGCGTTACGCGACCGATTGCGCCGCGGGATGAATCGGAATGCCGTGGCGCATCAGCACCGCTTCGACATCGCTCTTCATCAGCCGCGATGCGTCGTAATCGACGCTGATCGAGGCGAGCGAAGGCGCAACCTGCACGCGCGCGATTCCGTAGACGCCGTGCACGTTGGCGATGCTTTGGAGATCGTCATCCGTCAGAGGACGGAGCAGATGATACTGGAGGGTAACTTTCGTCATGTTCGCCGCAAGGTTTATTATCTCAGCTTCCACAAGATCTGCCGCAGCATTCCCAGCCACACCTCGGCGTCGTGCGCGGAGAGATCCATGCGGCGGATCAGGCGGCGGATTTTGAGCGACGTTGAGCCTTCCACTCCGGCGTGCACGTAGCCCGATGTTTCGAGCACTTCCGCAAGAATCTGCGTCATGCGCTCGAGATCGCCGGCCGATGCGGATTTGCGCGGCTCGGGTTTCGCGCGCGCGGCCGCGGGGTTGCGAATGAGCTCGTACAAACACACCGCGACGGCCTGGCCGAGGTTCATCGAACCATGCTCTTCGCGCGCGGGGATGCGCAGCAGCGAGTGGCAGTGCGACATATCGTCGTTCGACAGGCCGAATTTTTCCGAACCGAACAGCAGCGCGACCGGGGCATGGGCGAGTTTCTTTTTGAGGAGGCGCGCGCCCGTTTCGAGGCGTCGCAGCGGATGCTCCAGCGCTCGATGCCCCTTGGACGTGGTTCCCACCACCAGCGTGCAATCCGCCACGGCCTCGGCGACGCTTGAGAACTCGCGCGCATTCTGAAGCACGCCGTGCGCCTTCACCGCGGATTTCGCCTCGCGAAACGCGACTTGGTACGGATTGACCACGCGCAGCTCGGAGAATCCGAAATTGCTCATGGCGCGCGCGGCCGCGCCGATGTTCAGCGGATTGCGCGGAGCGACCAAGACGACGCGAAGCGGCATACTTTAAGATATGGGTCCCGACGGACGCCGCGGCGTGACGCTCGCCCTCTGCGGAATCGCGGTGCTGCTGCTCCAGATCGCCATTCTGGTGATCCTACTCACGCACAAGCTTCCGATGGCGGCGCTCTCCCTGTTTCTGGTGGGGCCGGCGATCCTGGTGTTGATGGGTGTGTTCCTGCGCGCGGCGGCGAAACGGGAAAAGAAGCCGGAAGCGGGCAAACCTCACCTGGATTCCCGGTGAACCGCGTCCAGAACGCCGTTGATGAAGGAAACGGATTCGTCGCCTGAAAACTGGCGCGCGAGCTCCAGGGCTTCGTCGATCACGACGGGGGCGGGCGTCGAGAGATCGGTCATCTCGTAGACGGCCAGGCGCAGAATATTGCGATCCACGGCAGGCATGCGCTCCAGCCGCCAGTGCTCGGATTTTTCCATGATGCGTTTGTCGATGTCGCCGGCGTGCTCGGAGGCGCCGCGCACCAGCGTCTCCATGAATTCGTCGGGCGCGGCGCGCTGCGGATTTTCTTCGTCGGATTCGAGCGTATCGTAAAACGCGGAGATGGCTTCGTTGATCGGCTGGCGGCGCAGATCCCAGGAGTAGAGAACCTGCAAGGCTCGCTGGCGGGATCGATGGCGCGCGGGCATAGATCAGCCGCGCGCGGCCTGCGCGACGGTTTGGGGGAAGTGCGCCATCTCGATCGCGGTCATGGCCGCGTCGAATCCTTTTTCGACGCGCGCTTCGGCCTGCGCGAACGTATCGGTGGTTAGCACTCCAAACGCGATCGGAATGCCGGTTTCGAGCGCGACCTGCTGCAATCCACGCGCCGCCTCGCCCGCCACGTAATCGAAATGCGGAGTGTCGCCGCGAATGACGGCGCCAAGCGCGATGATGGCATGATAAGCGTGCGTGTGCGCAAGAATTTTCGCGGCGAGAGGCAGTTCGAAGGCGCCGGGAACGCGAAAAATTTCGGGATTTCCCGCGCCGGCCTCGGCGAGACCTCGCCGGGCGCTTGCGAGGAGTTTTTCGGTGATCTCGCGGTTAAAACGCGACACCACGATGGCGAAATGCAATCCGCGCGCATCCGCCGAGCGCCATTTTAGCTGTTGATCCGACATCGTGGGATAATGGAGTTTCCAGCATCAGTTTACCGCATGGATCCCGCCAACATCCGGAACTTCAGCATTATTGCGCACATCGATCACGGCAAATCGACGCTGGCGGATCGGCTGCTCGAAGCTACCGGCGCGCTTTCGCAGCGCGAAATGATGGACCAGGTGCTCGATTCGATGGAGCTCGAACGCGAGCGCGGCATCACCATCAAGGCGCACGCGGTGCGGCTGAACTATCGCGCTTCCGACGGCCAGGATTACCAGTTGAACCTGATCGACACGCCGGGCCATGTCGATTTCACGTATGAAGTTTCGCGCAGCTTGCAGGCCTGCGAAGGCGCGCTGCTGGTGGTGGACGCGTCGCAGGGCGTGGAGGCGCAGACGCTCGCCAACACGTACCTGGCGCTGCATCACAATCTCGAAATCATTCCGGTGATCAATAAAATCGACCTGCCGTCGGCCGAGCCGGACCGCATTCGCGAGCAGATCGAGCACGTGATCGGACTCGACGCAAGCGGCGCGATTCTGGCCAGCGCGAAAAACGGCGTCGGAATCACCGACGTCCTGGAAGCGGTGGTGCACCTGGTGCCTCCTCCCAAAGGTTCGCCCGATGAGCCGCTGCGCGCGCTGATTTTCGATTCCTGGTTCGACCCGTATCGCGGCGTGATCATTCTCACGCGGGTGTTTTCGGGCCGTCTGAAAATTGGCCAGAAAATCCGCCTGTGGGCCAACGGAACGGTGCATGAGGTCGAAGGGCTGGGCTATCAGTCGCCCAAGCCGGTGCCGTGCGAGGAGCTTTCCGCCGGCGAAGTCGGATTTCTGTTCGCGAATATCAAGACGGTTTCCGACGCGCAGATCGGCGATACGATCACGGATCATGCCAACCCCGCGCCGGAACCGCTTCCCGGATTCGAGCCGCTCAAGCCGATGGTGTTCGCGGGGCTTTATCCGGTGGAATCGCACGAGCATGGTTTGTTGCGCGACGCTTTGGAAAAATTGCGCCTGAACGACAGCGCGTTCAGCTTCGAGCCGGAAAATTCGGTGGCGCTGGGGTTCGGGTTCCGCTGCGGATTTCTGGGGTTGCTGCATTTGGAAATCGTCCAGGAGCGGCTGGAGCGCGAATTC
>JASHWA010000230.1 GCA_030044325.1 Bryobacteraceae bacterium | reverse complement strand
GGCCGCATCTTCGGCCTTCAGGAAGTGTACACGCCGGAGATGATCGTGGACGGCGCCGCGGAATTCAACGGTTCGGATGCGTCGCGGGCGCAGGAGGAGATCGCCAAGGCCGCCTCGGGAACGCGCGCGGCGGCGGCCATCTCGCGGAGTTCCGGAAATTCGATTCATCTGCACGTCGAAAAAACTCCCTCCGGAGTTCGCAACGTGGATGTTTTTCTCGCCATCACGGAGTCGAATTTGCAGACCGATGTCGAGCGCGGGGAAAACGCCGGCCATCGGCTGCGCTACATCGGCGTGGTGCGCAGCCTTTCGAGCATCGGGCATTTCGATACGAAAAAAGCCGCCAGCTACGACGCCGACGCGAAGCTGAATCTAAAACCCGAGTGGCGCGCGGAAAACGTGAAGCTGGTCATGCTGGTGCAGGATCGCGCCACGCGCAAAATCGTCGGCGCGGCGGAAGCCCGGCCGCAATGAACGCGCTCCACCCGCGCCTCCATCAGCGGAAAAAGGGGACGGACATCCTTTTTTCGCTACGCTCTTCGCCCGAAATTCAGGCCGCGCGGGGAGAAAAAAGGCCGTCTGTCCCCTTTTCCGGAACCTTAATTTTTTGAAAGAAATCCCGCCGCTCAGTTCTGTTTCAACTCCGCGATCATCGGGTCGAGCGAGCGCCCTCCCATGCCGTTCATGTTCCACCCGAATTCGGCGGTGAGCGTGTGGGCGATTTCGTCGCGCGATTTTCCGCTCTTCACCATTCCGCTTACGCTGTCGCGCATTTTTTCGAAATTACGCCGGTATTCCACCAGCCCCGCCCGGTTCGAAATCGGTCCGTGGCCGGGAATCACCGTCTCGAAATCCCAGCCGGAATTGAGGATCCCGTCGAGCGTTTTGGTCCACTCGACCACGCTGCCGTGCGCCGAATAATCGATGAACGGCGAAACAGTGAGCGGAGCGGTGGACGTGCCGATGGTGTAGAGATCGCCGGTGTGCAGCACGCGGTCCGCGGGGAAATAGATCGCCACGTCGCCGTTGGTGTGGCCGCGCCCGAAATAACGCGCGATCACTTCTTTTCCGCCCAGATTGACTTCGGTCTCCTCTGTGTAGCTCAATCGCGGCACGCCCGGCATCTTGGTCTCGACCATGTTGGCGCGCGCGTTTTTCTGCGCCAGGATTTCCACCGAGGCGGCCATCATCTTCGCATTTCCGCCGGTGTGATCGCCGTGCTGGTGCGTGTTGAGCACGTATCTCACGGGTTTGTCGCTGAGCGACTTGATTTTCCCCAGGATGTCGCCGTAATCGCGCTCGAATTTGTCGTCGATGACGATGACGCCTTCGTCGGTGAGATACACGGCGACGTTTCCGCCGTCGCCTTCGATCTCATAAAGATCGTTGGCGATCTTGTTGAGCTTCAGTTGCGCGGGAGCCTGCGGGTTCTGCGTGTGCGCGATCCACACGCCGATGGAGGCAAGCGCTGCCGCGCCAAGACGGAGCAGGAGTGTCTTCGGCATGCAGGAGAATATACCAGAAACCTGAAGGGACCGGATACCGCCGCCGATATATAGTGAGAAGCAGACACGGGAATGGGAACAAGATGACCTGCGAACACTGCGGCGCGCCGCTTCGAGCCGACATCGAACGCGGACTTTTTCTGTGCGATTACTGCGGAAGCGAAATGCTGCCTCCCCAGGAAGATGACGGCGTTCTGGTTCTCGACGAAACGCGGTTTATTTGCCCGGTGTGCGGGAAGAAGCTCAACCATGGCTCGCTCGAGCAGTTCGGGGTGCTCCATTGCCGCGGTTGCGGCGGAATGTTGATCGCGATGGACGATCTGGAGCCGCTGGTGTCCGCGCTGCGTGCGCATCGCGGCCGGCCGTCGGAGTATCTGACGCCGCGAAACGCGGCGGACGCGGAACGGTCGCTGGTGTGCCCGCGCTGCGGCGGCGCGATGGAGGGTCACCCGTACGGAGGCGGCGGAAACGTGAACGTGGATTCGTGCGAGCGCTGCGAATCCGTGTGGATGGACAAAGGCGAGCTGCGCAAGATCGCGGCCGCTCCGGATTATGAGCCCTTATACTTGGATCATGGCGACGATCGCGGCCAATAGCATCGAAGCGAAACAGGAGTTTCTGTTCGCCGCGCTGCGCGAAATGGAAAGCGTGATCGTCGCGTATTCGGGCGGCGCGGATTCGGCGTACCTGGCGTGGGCCGCGCAGCGCGCGCTGGGCCACCGCGCGATCGCCATGACCGCCGACTCGGCATCGTTTCCCGAATCGCACCGGCACGACGCGAAGGCCTTCGCCCAGGCGCACGGAATCCGGCACGAATTCATCGAAACGCGCGAATTCGATAATCCGGATTACGTGAAAAACGATCGCGACCGGTGTTTTCATTGCAAAGACGAGTTGTTCACGCGGCTGGGCGAGATCGCGCGCGAACGCGCCGTTGGCGACGTGATTTACGGTGTCAACGTGGATGATTTGGGCGATTACCGGCCGGGTCAGCGCGCGGCCAAGCTGCATGGAGTGAAAGCGCCGCTGGTGGATGCCGGGTTGACTAAAGCCGAGATTCGCGAATTGTCGCGAATCGCGGGACTCGAAACCTGGGACCGTCCCGCGTCGGCGTGCTTGAGCTCGCGAATTCCCTATGGAACGCCGGTGACGATCGAAAACGTGAAGACCGTCGATCGCGGCGAGGATGCTCTGCGCGCGCTCGGCTTCCGCCAGTTCCGCGTGCGCTTTCACGGTGAGGTGGTGCGAATCGAGATCGCGCCGGAAGAGCTCGAACGGGCCATGAGCGTCGAGATGGCGAAAAAACTCACAGCGATTTTCAAGGCGCTGGGGTTTCATTACGTAACGCTCGATCTGGAGGGATACCGGCAGGGGTCGCTGAACGCGGTGCTGTGACGGGGGAGCCGTTGCACTACGACCGTTCGCCGCTCCCTATGGTCGCGGTTCGTTACACGCGCTGGCATGAACCGCGACCAGAGGGAGCGGCCAGTGCTGGATTCGGCACACGCTTCGGTTCAGCGGATGTGTGCGATGTGGTGAAAAATGAGCGCGACGGTCTTGAAAATGAACGCGGCGACACCAGCGACGAACTCCAGTAGATCCTCGAAGTCAAAGATCGCTTCGATCCAATCGAACCAGGAGCCGGGTTCGGGCCTCCTCATGCCATGCGGTACGTCTCACCGGCCGGAAAGTCCCCTCCGTTGTCGCTGAAAAAATACTCGGAAAAGCGCCAGTTCGACCGCACGCCCGAACCTGCTCCGGGCGACGCGAAATCCGCGCCGCATCCGCTCCAGTTCTGCGTCCAGCGCCATCACGCCACGCGCCTCCATTACGACCTGCGCCTGGAATCCGGAGGCGCGCTCAAGTCTTGGGCCGTTCCCAAAGGTCCCACGCTCGATCCCAACGAACGGCGCCTCGCCATGATGGTGGAAGACCACCCCATCGAGTACGGATCGTTTGAAGGAGTGATTCCCAAGGGCAATTACGGCGCTGGAAGCGTCATGCTGTGGGATCGCGGAACCTACGACCTGCTCGGCGATGCGACTGCCGACGAGCAGCTCGCGCGCGGCGATTACAAATTTCGCCTGCATGGCGAAAAATTGAACGGCGATTTCGCCATCGTGCGCACCAAGCGCGGCAAGGGCAACGAATGGCTGCTGATCAAAAAGAAGGATGAATTCGCGCGGCCGGGCTGGGATGCGGAAGAGTATGCGCGCAGCGTCAAAACCGGCCGCACGCAGGAAGAGATCGCGCGCGAATTGCCGGCTGTTGAAGACGAAAAGCCGCGCGAAAAACTTCCCGAAATCGAGCCGATGCTCGCCGTGATCGGCAAAGGAACTCCGCCCGCATCGGACGACTGGCTGTTCGAAGTCAAATGGGACGGCGTTCGCGCGATGTGCTACATCGATCACGGACGCCTGCGCCTGGTTTCGCGCAACGGCCGCGCGATCGAGCGCCAGTATCCCGAGCTCTCCGTTCTTCCGCACAACGTGAAAGCGCACACCGCGATTTTGGACGGCGAAGTCGCGGCGCTCGACGATCGCGGCCTGCCCAGCTTCGAAATGCTCCAGCGCCGCATCACCGTGGGCGACCCGGCCACCATCGCCGCGCTGGCGCGCAAAAATCCGGTGGTGTTTTTCGCCTTCGATCTTGTGTATCTCGACGGAGGCGACCTGCGCCGCACTGCGCTCATCGAACGCAAGCGGCTGCTCAAGCAAGTCTTGATTCCCGGCGACCTGGTGCGCTATTCCGACGAGTTCGCCGGACACGGCGCGGAGCTGCTGGCCGCGGCGAAGGCGCAGGGACTCGAAGGCATCGTCGGAAAGCGCGCGCAAAGTTTTTACGATTCGCGCCGGTCGAGCGATTGGGTGAAGTGGAAAAACACGGAATCGGCGTCCTTCGTGATCTGCGGATTCACCCGAGGCGAGCGCGATATTTTCGGCGCGCTGGTGCTGGGCATCTACGATCGCGGAAAACTCGCTTGGGCCGGCAACGTCGGCACCGGATTCGATCGCAAAATGATGGAAGCGATCCACGCGGCGCTGGTTCCGCTGGTCGCGCCGAGATCGCCGCTCGAGCCCAACAAACTTTTGCCGCGCGAGATCACCTGGACGCGGCCGGAGCTGGTGTGTGAAGTGAAATTTTCCAACTGGACCGAAGACGGCCGCCTGCGCGCGCCCGTCTTTCTTGGCCTGCGCCCCGATATCGACCCGGGCGAGTGCGTTCGCGATCAGGGCGCGTCGCCGGAACGCACGCCGCTGCTGGCGCCCGATGCCAAAGAAGCGACGCTCGCGATCGGCCGGCATCGCCTCAAATTCACGCATCTCGACAAGCTGTATTACCCCCAAGACGGCGTTCGCAAGCGCGACGTGCTGAATTATTACGACGCGGTCGCGCCCCTGCTGGTGCCGCATCTGAAGGATCGCCCGCTTTCCCTGCGCCGCTATCCGGATGGCATCGAAGGCGAATCGTTTTTTCAGAAGAACACGCCGGAAACGTATCCCGCGTGGCTGCGCACCGAAGTCGCGCCGGATGAAATTCGCTACATCGTCTGCGACGATCGCGCCACGCTGCTGTTTCTGGTGAACCTCGGCTGCATCGATCAAAATCCGTGGATGAGCCGCGTCGGTTCTTACCAACATCCGGATTACCTGCTGATCGATCTCGATCCGGTCGATTGCGCGTATGAAAAAATCGTCGAAGCCGCGCTTCTGGTGCGAAGGAAACTCGATCTCGCCGGCCTCGAAGGCTATCCCAAGACCACCGGCGGAGACGGATTGCACATTTATGTTCCGCTCGAGCCGCGCTACACCTACGAACAGGTGCGCGGGTTCGCGGAGCTGCTGGCCGCGCTGGCGATCGCCGAGCGTCCCGATCTGTTCACCACGCCGCGCGCGGTTTCCAAGCGCGAAAAGGGGCGAGTCTATTTCGACTGGGCGCAGATCGCGACGGGAAAAACAATTTCGGCGCCATATGTTTTACGCGCCTATCCCGGCGCTCCTGTGGCGACTCCGCTCGCTTGGCGCGAACTGACGCCGCGGCTCCATCCGGATCAGTTCACGATCCACAACGCGGTCGCCCGCTTCGATCGCGTGGGTGACCTGTTCGCGCCGGTGCTGACGAATCTCCAGAAGCTGGAAACAGCGCTCGAAAAATTGTCGAGTTCGAAACCATAAAAGGCCAACGCGCTCCATGACTGTCGCCGCGCATGACGCCAGGCCGGTTATGACGGGTCGTCGCCGGTTACGTTGAGGCGCGACAGTTATGGAGCGCGTTGGTTGTCGGATACAATGAAACCTCCGCACGAATTGGAGCGAGTTTATGTACAACATGAGCAATCTCACCCGGCTCAAGACGATCGAGGCCAACGCCCCGGCCGCCATGCAGGCCTTCTCCGCTTTCGACAAAGCCGCCATGGCCGACGGTGCCATTCCCGCGAAATACAAAGAACTCATGGCGCTGGCAGTCGCGTTCACCACGCAATGTCCCTATTGCATCGAGATTCACGCGGGAAAGGCGCGCAAGGCAGGCGCCATCGATCCTGAGATCGCCGAAGCGGTCACGGTCGCGGCCGCGTTACGGGCGGGCGCCGCGGTCACTCACGGCACTCACGCTTTTCCTTCGATGGCCTGAACCAGCAGCTCGCTGCGCACCGGCTTTTCGAGCACCGCGGCGACCATGCGCGCCTCCTCGCGGCCATCCAGATCCCCGCGATTGCCGCACAGCACGACCACCCGCGCGCCCCGAAATTCGCGGATCAGCGCGAGGCCGTCCGAGACTTCGGGCAATCGCAAATCGAGCACCACCACGTCGCAACCCGGCGCAAATCGCGCCCGCGCCTCAGCCGCATCGCGCGCCAGGACGACCAAATGCCCGCGCCGCTCGATCACCAGCTTGCGAATGTCGAGCGCCGCGGCGTCGTCGTCCACCACCAGAACCTTCATCCGCCGAATTTGATTCCCGCGATCACCAGTTGCGGCATTGCGTGGTTCCAGCTTTCGGGAAGCTCGTCGAACGGCAGCCGGAACGACTTGGTTTCGCCCGGTTTCAATCCGCCCATGCGCTCACTCACGATCGGCAGGCGCTTGCGCAGCACAAGCTGGCTGTAGGCGTCGTAGAAGATGCAGTAAATCTCCACCACGTTGAGATTGCGATCGCCGGTGTTGGTGATCTTCCCTTCGATTTCGATCACCACCTGGTTGAAATAGCTCTGGGAGCCTTTCATGGTCACATCGCTCAACTGCAAATTGCGAACGTAGGCTTTGGCGTCCGGGGTGAGCGGCAGATCCTCGGCCGCGGGTTTGGAGCGCTCCAGGTACCAGAACGCGCCGGCTCCCAGCACGATCACCGCGGCGATGATGAACAGCGGCAAGCGCGACTGCGATTCGCGTTGTTGGAGCTCAGTGGCCACTGATGGTCATCTCCCGGATCAAAAGGCTGGGAGCCGCGATCGAACCGCGGAAATCGAGATCCGCGCCGATTTCGACAACATCCATCAGCATGCGCTTCAAGTTTCCCGCGATGGTGATCTCGGAAACAGGATACGCCAGTTCGCCGCCGTCGATCCACAAGCCCGCGGCGCCCGAGGAATAATCGCCGGTCACCGCGTTGGCCGCCGTGCCGATCAGCTCCGTCACGTACAATCCCGCGCGCACTTCGCCGATCATTTTTTCGGGCGCGAGGAAACCTTTTTCGATATAAAAATTCCCCGGGCCCACGCCCGCGTTCCCGCTCAGCCCGCGCGACGCGTTGCCGGTCGACTTCATTCCCAGTTTCCGCGCCGAATAGGTGTTCAGCAGGTAGTTTTTTAGCACTCCCCGCTCGATCACCGTGGTCCGGCGCGATACCACACCTTCATCGTCGAACGGCGAGGTTCCGAACAATCCCGGCATGGTCGCGTCGTCGATGACGGTCAGCAGCCCCGACGCAACGCGCTCGCCCAGTTTTCCGGCCAAAAACGACGCCTGGCGATAAATCGCCGACCCGTTCACCGCGCCGAACACATCGCCTAACAGCGCGCGCGCCGTCCTCGGCTCGAAAATCACCGGCGCTTTTTGCGTGGCGATTTTTCGCGGATTCAGGCGGCGCAGCGCGCGCTCAGCCGCGCGTTTCCCCACGCTTTCCGCGCTCTCCAGGCCGCGCGCCGCGCGCGCGGACGAATACCAGTAGTCGCGCTCCATCGAGCCGTTGGATTTGGCCACCGGCGTCACGCTCAGCCCGCAGCTCGAGGTGCGATAACTTCCGAGGAAGCCGCGCGAATTCGCCAACACGCGCGTTCCCAGGTACGAAGTGAAGCCGGCGCCCTCCGAATTCTGAATGCGCGGGTCCGCCGCGAGCGCCGCCTGTTCGGCCTCGCGCGCCTGCGCGATCTTCCATTCGCTCTCCATCTGCGCGATGGCGCCGTCGTACAATCGCAGATCGGTTTCGACTTTGCCGAACTCCTCCGGCATTCCCGCGAACGGATCTTCCGTGGTAATTTTGGCCAGCTCCAGCGCGGAGCGAACCATGCTCTCGATTCCCGCGCGCGATAAATCCGAGGTGTACGAGGAACCCGAACATTTCCCCACGAGTACGCGAATTCCCGCGCCGCGCGATCCGGCCTGCGTCAAGTTTTCGATCTCGCGCATGCGCACGCCCGCCGAAAATTCCTCGCCCTCCGAAAGGGTGCACTCGGCGTCGGTCGCCCCGCGCGACGTGGCGAGCTTCACGGCGTCGGATGCAATCTGCTCCAGCTCGCTCATGGGGCCGTTCCGCCGACCGTCATTTTGTCGATCTTGAGCGTCGGAATCCCCACTCCGACGGGAACGTGCTGGCCCTCCTTGGAGCACACGCCGATGCCTTCATCGAGCTCCAGGTCGCAGCCGACCATGCTTACGTACTTGAGCGCTTCCGGCCCGTTGCCGACCAGCGTCGCGCCGCGCAACGGCCGCGTCAGCTTCCCGTCTTCGATCAGATAGCTCTCGCTCGCCGCGAACACGAAATTGCCGCTGGTGATATCCACCTGCCCGCCGCCGAAGGTGGTGCAATAAATCCCTTTGGGGACCGAGCGGATGATTTCCTCCGGATCGCTTTCCCCCGCAAGCATGAACGTGTTGGTCATGCGCGGCATGGGGATCTGCTGGTAACTCTCGCGCCGCCCGCTGCCGGTGGACTGGCTGTGCATCAGCCGGCTCGACAGTTGGTCCTGCAAATACCCGCGCAGGATCCCTTTTTCGATCAGAACGTTGTGCTGAGTGGGCATGCCTTCGTCATCGACGTTCAGCGATCCGCGCCGATTTCCGATGGTTCCGTCGTCGATCACGGTGCACAGCGGGCTCGCCACCTGCTGGCCGACGCGTCCGCTGAACGCGGAAACGCCCTTGCGATTGAAATCCGCTTCGAGTCCATGGCCGACGGCTTCATGCAGCAAAATTCCGGGCCATCCCGGACCGAGCACCACGGTCATCTCGCCCGCCGGCGCTTCAACCGCATCGAGCTGCACGATCGCCTGCCGCGCAGCTTCTCGCGCGAAATGTTCGGGCGTCTTCTGGTTCAGGAAAAAGTCGAGCGCCACCCGGCCGCCCCCGCCGGAATGCCCGGATTGCGGCGCGCCGCCGTCGCGCCGCGCGAGCGCCGTCACGCTCATCCGCGCCATAGGCTGCCGGTCGAAGCTCAAGCGGCCTTCGCTGGTGGCGATCAGCACGTGCCGCAAACTGTCGGCATAGGTGGCCTGCACCTGAAACACGCGCGGATCGTAGGCGCGGGCGGAATGATCGGCGCGCCGCACCAGGTCCACGCGCTCGGCGAGCCCCATTTCGTGCGGCGCCCGCAGCATCGGATACAGATTGTGCGGCCGGGCGTCTTCGAAACCGGATTTGACGACGCTGGCCGGCCCGCGCGCGATCAGCGCGGCCACGCGCGCCGCTTTCAGGATCCGCTCCGGCGATAGATCGTCGGAATAGGCGTAGCCCGTGCGTTCTCCGGCGATCACGCGCACGCCCACCCCCAGCGTCACGCCTTCGGTGGCGCTCTTGATGATGCCTTCATCCACGCTGATGGAGGCGGTCGAAAGGAATTCGAAGTACAGGTCGGCGTACTCCCCGCCCGCCGACATCGCCTCATTTAAGTAACGTTGCAGATCGCGCTCGAAGATGCCGAAGCGATCGGCGAAAAAAGATCCGGCTAGGCCCACGCTTCGAGCGTAACACGCGGCGCTCAGCGTCCCGCTCGCAGCACGTGCGCGCGAATATCGGGCCAGAATTCCAGCCACGCATTGCTGCTGAACCTCCCCACAAATCCCAGGCCGATGCGCGTGACCGTTCGGCCGGCGGTGGTTTCGCTCGTCGGGCGCCACTCGTTGGACAGGAAGTTTCCGCCGACGATTCCGGCATAGCGCGCGTAGGCGGGGACGGTCTCGCCGTAGTCGTTGCGCGCGAGGAAGGTCCACTTGGCCACGTTGCGCCAGCGCGCGCCGAACGGCTGGCCGGTGGCGCGATGATAGCGCGGGTCTTCGTCCCAGATCGCGCCCAATCCAGCTTCCATGACGTTGCTGGTGGCGATGCCGGTGAGCCGCAATCCGTATCTTTTACCAAAACCTTCCCAGTGAGTGCCATATTCGGGAGGACGATCGACCAGCGTCTCCAATCCCGATGCGAACAGGCCATCGGCGAGGCTCACCGGCCCCAAGGTGTTGAACAAAACCCAGTTGAAGCGCCCTTCCCCGGTAATGGCGTCGGGCGCGGACTGCGCCAGAGCGCCCGATGCAGTCAAAAGGAAGGCGAAGATTGGCAACCCGACACGCATACTGTTCGCGTTTCATGCACGAAACGGTCCATTTGTGCCGCTTCATGAGAACTCAAGCCGGCCGGAAGTCGGAGTGTGGCATTTTTCGACAGCCGGGCGGCGCCATGGGACCAGCCCGGGCCGATGTTGAGATGATGGCTGATCGAATCGGGGACTACCAGAAACAGCAGGAATCCGATGATGGCGTGCGCGATCGCCAGAAAATATAAATTATGGTATCGGCGGTAGATCTGGATGGCGACGTAAGCGGCGGCGGGCGTCACCAGCATCAGAAACCAATTGGGCGTATGCACGGCGGAAAACAAGCCCGCCGCGGTGAGATCGGCGGCGCGAGGAGAAAAGAGCCTGTCGAAGCGCTTGAGAAAGTAGCCGTTCAGCAGATATTGCTGGAACAATCCCCAGGGCAGGTACAGGGCGAGCGCGAAGGCGCCGCGTTCGAACCCGAGCGGGCGGATGGTGCCCAATTCCTCGCCGGCCGCCCACAGAACCAGCGCCAGAGCGAGGAGCGCGAGGCCGAATTTGCGGGCGCAATCTCCGAGATGAGCCAGACGGAAGCCGAGTGCGGGCGCACGCTCCCGGCGCGCGGCGTGGGACAGAAACACTACACCTATCACGGGAATCCAGGACCAGGGATGGGTGAAGCGCAGCTTCCAGATGTAGGCCATGATCGCCGCAAAGACGAAAAACGGCTCGGCGATGCGGACACCGCGCGCGCTCACTGTTTCAGCGTAGCGCGAATGGGTCATGGACGAGGGAAAAAATAAATTGGCCGTAAATGAACGTGAATGAACGTGAATCGGCTGTAAGAGTTGGTGGTTCGTCGCCGGGTGTGGTTGAACGGTGGAGCTTCGTTGACCGACGACGAACTATTCATCATGGGTTACCCCCGCGCTTACGCACGGGGCTTGCCCCCAGTCGAATTTTCAAAGAACTCCTTAAAATTTATTGGATCCGGACCCTTTAGCCGAATTTGATATCGGTCGTCGGCTCGACCGGCCGCTTGATTTGCGCCGCAACGGCTTGGCACCGGTCGTGTACCGGCTGACATCCAACGCACGCAGGCCCGCTCGGCGATTTATCTAGAAAACCCCTATAGGCCGATCCCGTTCTCCGCTGGAAGAGCACCTGGACTCCTTGATTATTTGGTAACAGGGAGTGGGGAGTTGGCAGTGGGGAGTGGGATGGGATGTTGTTGAGAATTCGGGAAATAGAGTTGGAAAATTTGGTGATACTTCAGGGACCTGGAATCGGGGACCAGGAGCTTGTTCAAAGAAGGGGACTGACGGATTATTGGACGGCGATGGTGGCCGTGTTGCTGGTTACAGTTCCGTCCGCGGATATGACGACCAGGCTGACGGTATTGCCGGTGGGGGCGTTTTGGGGAATCGTAATGTTGATCTGCTGGACTCCCGGGTACTCGGGCGCCTGTCCCGCGAACGCGATGTCGGAGACCTGTACGCCGCCGACGAAAACCTGCGGCAGCGCGTTCGCATTGCACAGCCCGTTCGGCGCGGTGCAATCGCCGCTGCCGTCGGCGACCGCGGGGGTCATCGAACCGAGGCCGGTGACGTAGAAAAATGCGGACTGGCCGCGCGCAATCGGATGCGAGCCGGAGATCGACCCGGCCGGTGCGGCGATCGAATAATCGGAGAGATTCACCAGCACGGCGTTGCCCTGTCCAGTCGCGGGGATGGTGAAAATTCCCGGCGAGCTGGCGACGATGGCTGCGTTCACGGGCGCGGAGGGGACGTTGTTGACGGTGATCACAACCGGGACGGTCGCCGAGGTTTGGCCGGCGGGCAAGGCTTCAAACGGCACCTGCGCGCTGACGTAGGGATACGCTCCGCCGGGCTGGACGGTGACCATCGGCGCGGTGACGCCGTTGAACGTCACGCTGACGTTGGCGAGCACCGGCGGCAGCGTGGCGGTGCTGAAACTCGCCGCCTGCGTCGCGAGAGGCGACGTGAAGATCGCGACCAGAGATCCCGGGGCGACCGGCGCGCCGGCTCCGTTGATCTCCGCGTAGCTCGCGGCGTTCAAGATTCCGCCGGCGAGGATGGTGGCTTGATTCGGATTGGTGATGGTGACGGAGACGGGCGCGGAGTTGCTCGGCGCATCGCCCGCGTCGCCGCCATAGGAGGCAGTAAGAGTGTGGGCGCCGACGGATAGCGTGGATGTGTTGAGCGTGGCCGTGCCGCTTGCGAGCGTGATCGAGCCGAGCGAATTGGTGCCATCGAGAAAATTAACCATACCTGTCGCAGTCGAGGGCGTGACGGCCGCGGTGAGCAAGACTGGCTGGCCGGATGCCTGCGAAGCGGGACTGGCGGTCAAGGTTGTCGTGGTGGCATGCGGCGCCGCGGGCGGATTCACCGTCAGCGTAATCGCCACCGATGCGGTGGCCGAGGCCTCGGTCACATTCACAGTCGCCGTGTAAGTGCCCGCGGCGAACGTCGAAACCGCGCTTGCGATCGAAACCATGATGGTGGCGGGAGTTCCCGCGCTGACGCTGCCGCTCGAGGAGGAAAGATCGACCCAGTTCACCGGTTCCGACGCGGCGTAGGTCACGTTCAGGCTATAGCTGACGGTTCCCGACGTGCTGCTGATCAGGAATGTTTGAGGAGCGGGGATCTGGCCGGCGGTGGTCGGAAAGGAAAGCGATCCGGGCGAGACGTTGGCGGAGGCGCTGGCGGTTACTTGGACGGCGCCTGAGGTGGTGACGGTCGCGCACGCGCCGGCGTTGACCTGCTGAACGCCGACGGTCACGGTGTATCCGCCGATGGTGGTAAGAAGGGTTGCCGGGACGGTCGCATCGATTTCGCTCGCGGACGCGTTGGTGACGGTCAATGGCGTTGTGCCCCAGGTGACCGACTGCGGGGAGCCGGTGCACGGCGCGCTCGACGTGCCCGCGAGATTATTGCCGAGAATCCGCAGCGGGGTCGCCGGACTATCGACCGCGATCTGGTCCGGCGTGATCTGGGTGATCTGCGGCGACGCGTTCAGCGCGGCCCTTCCGACGCCCTGATTGGAGAACGCGGCGAACCACATTCCGGCGTCGGGGCCGGCGGCGATGCCGAGTCCGACTCCATCCGAATAGGTCGCCCAGGACGCGGAAGACAACGGGTAGACCGATGCCGCGCCGGCGGTGGTGATGCGCCCGAGGGCGCCGTTGCCGGTGAACCACAAGCCGCCGTCGGGGCTCGCCGCGATGGAGCCGCCGGTGAAATTGTAGGTGCTCGAATTGGGAATGCTGAAGGTGGAAACCGTTCCGCTGGTGGTGATTCTGCCGATGGCCGCCACCTGGCTTCCGGGAACCGCGTCGATCATGAACCACAGGGCGCCGTCGGGGCCGGCGGCGATTCCGTTGGCGGGATAGATGGCGACGAGCGAGGAAAGCGGAAACATTTTGACCACGCCGGCCGGCGTGATTTGTCCGATGTAGCTATTGCCGTCCGAGTCGATCGCGGGGAACCACAGGTTTCCATCGGGGCCCGCGGTGATGCTCATCGGATAGTAGGGACCGATCGAAAAGAACGAATAGCTTCCGGAAGTGGTGATGCGGCCGATGCGGTCGAATTCGGCGAGCCAGATGGCGCCGTCCGGCCCGGCGGCCATGGCGTAGACTCCGTCGGGGAGCGCGTAGGCGTAGCTCGCGGAGGTACCCGCAGTGGTCATGCGCAGAATCGCCGTGTTCTCCGTATCGGCGACAGCCAGCCACAAAGCGCCGTCGGAACCGGTGACGATCGACCCGACGGGAACGAAACCGGCGGGCGGGGGAAATTGGCTGAACGCGCCGGAAGTGGTGATGCGGCCGACATCGTAGCTGGGAGATTGAGCGCTGGGGACCATCCACAGGGCGCCATCCGGTCCCGGTGTGATTGCAAAGGGGACATATTCGGCGGGAAATTTCTCGATATTCTGCGCGGCGCAGATTGCAGACACCGCGAGGATTAAAAAAATATTTTTAGGCATGTGCATTCCACCTCGCCCAACAGGTGTTGGGATAGTATCACATTTCCGGTATCGGCGCGGAAACGATTCCGCAGATTTCGGGGTAGATTGCGGGTTTATGGGCGATGATTAACGCCAGGATCGGGCGGGTAATGCGAAGGAATCGGGATGCGTTCTCAGGTCGGGGGGTGGCCGCTTCCTGTGGTCGCGGTTCCGATGGGGCTGGCGGCGTCTTAAGCACGCGCGGCCTGAGGGTCTCCGTCCACATGAAATGCGGCTAACCGTTGGCGGGCGGTAACGTTCTTGTAAACGGGGAGTATTTTCAGCATGGGAAATCTCCGTCAAGATCTCCGTTACGCCGCGCGAACGTTTCGAAAGTCGCCCGTTTTTGTGGCTGTAGCGCTGGTTTCGCTGGCTTTCGGGATTGGAGCGAACACCGCGATTTTCACCCTGGTCGACCAGGTGCTGCTGCGCCTGCTTCCGGTGAAAAATCCGGAGCAGCTGGTGCTGTTGTGGGGACGCGGGCAGCATTACGGAAGCAATAACGGACGTTACAAGCTTTCCTACCCGATGTACCAGGATTTTCGTGATCACAACTCCGTGTTCAGCGGGATGTTCTGCCGCTGGCAGACGGGCATGAGCGTTACGAGCGACGGGAAAACCGAGCGCGTGGAGGGCGAGCTGGTTTCGGGCACTTATTTTCCGGTGCTCCAAGTGGGCGCGGCGCTGGGACGCGTGTTCAACGCCGACGACGACAAGGTCGAGGACGGCGCGCCTTACGCGGTGATCAGTTATCGCTATTGGCTGAGCCGCTACGCGGCCAATCGGGACGTGATCGGAAAAAAAATCATCGTGAACGGGTATCCGCTGACCATTGTCGGCGTGAGCCAGGCGGGTTTTGACGGCACCGATCCGGGCGCATCGCCGCAGATCCGCGTGCCGATCATGATGAAACCGGAAATGGATCCGGTGGGCAGCAAGTTCAATTACAATTTCAAGTCGCGGCGCGGGCGATGGGTGAACGTTTTTGGACGAATGAAGCCGGGCGTGACGCTCGAGCAGGCCAAGGCGTCGCTTGAGCCGTATTTTCATTCGATGCTCGAAATGGAGGTCCAGCAGAAGGAGTTCGCCAAGGCGGCGCAGGATGTGCGGAGCAAGTTCTTGAGCATGTGGCTCGACCTGATTCCGGCGTCGAAGGGCGATTCGGATTTGCGGCGGCAATTTTCGAGCGCGCTGATCGTGCTGATGGCGATCGTGGGACTGGTGCTGCTGATCGCCTGCGCCAATGTCGCCAATCTTCTGATCGCGCGGGCGACGGCGCGGCACAAGGAGATCGCAGTACGGCTGGCGCTGGGCGCGACCCGCACGCGCATCACTTCCCAACTGTTGATCGAAAGCCTGGTGCTGGCGGTGGCGGGCGGCATCGCGGGACTTTTCGTCGCGGTTTGGATCGATGAGGCGCTGCTCGCGTTCCTGCCGTCGGACAATTCGCCGATCACGATCTCGACCACCCCCGACTGGCGAATTCTGGCGTTCAACTTCGCGGTCGCGCTGCTGACGGGAGTGATTTTCGGGTTGGTCCCGGCGCTTCAGGCGACGCGTCCGCAGCTGGCGGGAACGCTGAAGGACCAGGTGGGATCCATCGCCGGCGGAACGTCCGTGGGCCTGCGCAAGGCGCTGGTGGCGGCGCAGGTGACGCTGTCGCTGCTGCTGCTGATCGGCGCGGGGTTGTTCATCCGCAGCTTGAAGAATCTGCGCGAGCTCGATCCGGGATTTCGCACCGGGAACCTGCTCGAGTTTTACGTCGATCCGGTGCTGGCGGGGTACAAGCCGGAGCGGAGTCTCGATTATTACCGGCAGGTTCGCGACAGTCTCAGCGCGATTCCGGGGGTGGAATCGTCGGCGCTGGCGGTGATCCCCGTGCTGACCGGCGATGAGTGGGACGGCACCGTCAAAGTCGAGGGTTACGTCACACAGGAGAGCGAAGCGCCCGATCCGCACATGCAGTACGCGTCGCCGGATTACTTCAGGACGCTCCGGATTCCGATCATCGCGGGGCGCGATTTCCGGATGACCGACGCGAACGGCGCGCCCAAAGTGTGCATCGTGAACGAAAAATTCGCGCGGCGGTTTTTCAAGGACGCGAACGCGGTCGGGCGGCACATTAGCATGGGCTACCACGATCCCAACGCCGTCGAGATCGTCGGCGTGGCGCGCGACACCAAGTACGAGAGCATGCGCGACGAAATCCCCATTGAAGTGTACGTTCCCTACACGCAGGCGGAATTCGTTCTGGGCATGATGGCGTACGTGCGCACGTCGCGCGATCCGGAGCAGACCTTTTCGGCGATCCGCGAAACGGTCAACCGGCTGGACTCGAATATTCCGGTGTCGTTCATGAAAACGGTGGAAACGCAGCAGGAAGAGTCGCTGGTGACCGAGCGGCTGGTCGCCACGCTTTCGACCGCGTTCGGGATTCTGGCGACGCTGCTCGCCTCGATCGGATTATACGGCGTGATGGCGTACCTGGTGGCGCAGAGAACGCGCGAGATCGGCGTAAGGATGGCGCTGGGCGCGGAGAGCGCGGACGTGGTGTGGCTGGTGATGAAAGAAGTTCTGCTGCTG
>JASHWA010000229.1 GCA_030044325.1 Bryobacteraceae bacterium | reverse complement strand
TTGCCTGCCGCGGCGTTCGGAGGACGCAAGATCGCCTGGATTACGACCCGATCCGGTCAGCTCATTGAGCTGTTGCAACAGGACGGCGACGAACCAAGGTCCATTAACGCGTCGAAGCGAGAACCTTAGCGCCCGCTAGCGCGCAGATGGCCGGGCAGAACACCTCACTTCAACGCCGCGACTAACGTTCCCGTCTGATGCAGCACATCCAGCCGCGACCGTTCTTCTTCGTGCTGCGCGTTGTAATAGGCGATCCATTTTTCATCTTCCGCAGCCCGCGCCTGTTCGAGCGTGGCCATCGGCAAGCGACCTTCCTCGTTTTGCGCGAGATCCACGCTCACCTGCTCGCGGGCGAGCGCCAGGTCGTCGCGCGCCAGCTCGCGAGCCATCTGGGCGTGCTTGGCCGCCCGAAACGCGCGCCGGATGTTGTCGGTGATCTGTGACCGGGTGCGCGCGATCTCGATGCGCAGCTTGGCGATGTCCGCTTCGTCCTCGGAAATGTAGGCGCGCGCCGATTTTCCGATCCATAGCGGCACCTCGATCGAAGCGCCGAACTGCGCGCTGTTGCGCTGAAACGTCGTGTAATAATTCTGGTAATAATATTTCGCGAAAACCTCGTCCTGCGCGACCAGATCGACCTTCGGCAGCCGTTGCGCCTTGTAGCTTTTCGAATCGAGCAGCTTCGATTGCATGCTCGATTCCAGGCGCTGGATGTCTTTGCTCGATTCAATGGCGGCCGCGATCGACTGTTCTTCCGACGCCGGAATCTCCGGTGCCGCGCGTTGCTCCTGGGCTGCGCGCACGCGATCGCCCGGCGCCATCCCCAGAAGGATCGCGAGCGAGGATTCCGCATTCGCCAGGTTGTCTTCGAGCGTCGCGACGGCCAGCTTCGCGCGGCTCACCGCCACTGCGGCGCGATCGACTTCGATCGGCAGCTCGTGCCCCTCCTGCTGGCGCGTTTTCATGATTGCGAGCACGCGCGCGAAATTCTCTGCCTGCCTTTGCGCCACTTCCAGGTTGCGCGCCGCCTGTTCCGCGTCGAGATACATCGACGCCACGCGATAAGCGACCTCATCCTGCTGTTTCGCCGTGTCGATTTCGGCGCCGCGCAGATTTTCATGCGCCTGCGCCACCAGGTAGCTCTGCGGCCGGTCGAAGATCGCCATCTGCGTGCGCACCTGGAAAATCGACGGCGCTTCGCCTTCGATGTTCGCCGGGTAACCGGTGGTGTACGCCGCGCCGCTGCCCGCGAAAACCTTGGGAGAAAAGGGATCGCGCGCGATGTTGATCGCGCTGCGCGCCTTGTGCGCGTCCAGCCGCGAGAGCATCACGTCCGGGTTCTGCTCGAGCGCCACATCCACGACCTGTTTCAGCGTCATCGTGCGCGTTTCCGCCCGCGCGCCCAAGGCGCAAATCATCAAAAAAACCAGAACTCGCATAGGTCCAGTGTAGATGCAGGACAAGTAGAATAGCAGCATGCGAATCCTGCTCGTCGCGCTGTTTCTCCCTTCCTTGTTCGCGCAAGACACCACCGGGCGCGCCAACACGTACCTCAGCACGGCGCTAAAATCGTCGAACCCCGATACGCGCAAGCAGGCCGTGCAGGCTCTTGGTCTGATTGGCCCGCGCGAACCCTACCTTTCCTGGCTCGAAGGGATGCTCGACGATAAAGACGTCGAGGTGAAGCTGGCGACCATCGCCAGCCTGGTCGATTTGAAAAATAAACGCACCGTCCCCGCGCTGCGCAAGGCCCTGGTCTCGGATGTGCCCGAAGTCAGTTTCGCCGCGGCTAAAGCGCTGTGGGCCCTCAAGGAAACCGACGGCCGCGACACGCTCATCGCAACCTTGTCGGGCGATATGAAAACGTCATCGGGCTTCATCACCAAGCAGATGCGCGATTCGCTGCGCATGCTCCACACTCCTCACACGCTGATGATGTTCGCGATGAAGCAGGGAGTGGGGATGGCGCCGGTGCCCGGCCTGGGCGAAGGATTTTCTTCGGTGATGGGAATTCTCTCCGATCCGGGCGTCTCCGGACGCGCCGCAACCGCGCTGCTGCTCGCGACGGATAAGGATCCGCTGGTTCTCGCCGCGCTGGTCGATGCGCTGACCGATAAAGACGGAACCGTGCGAGCGGCCGCCGCTCACGCCATCGCGCTGCGCAACGATCCCAAGCTCGAAGACAAACTGATCCCGCTGCTCGAGGATAAGAAAGAGGCCGTGCGCGTGCGTGCGTCGGCGGGATACCTGAGATTGGAACTGGTGAAATCCGAAAGGAAATCGCCACGGCGCCGGCCCGCATCGCCCGCGGTGAAAAAGACGGCCTAATATGCGAAGCACGATTCTGCTGGTTTGTTTTCTCGCGGCCGATCTGCCGCCGGCGCCCGATACGCCCAAGCGGCCCGTCACCGACGAGTATCACGGCGTCAAAGTCGTCGACGATTATCGCTGGCTCGAAGACGGATCGAATGCCGAGGTTCGCCAGTGGAGCGACGCGCAGAACGCGCGCGCCCGCGCTTATCTCGACAACGCTCCCATGCGCGCGGAGATCGCCGCGCGCTTGAAACAGCTCGATACCGACATGAGCCCCGGTTTTTCCGGCCTCTCCGAGCGCGCCAGTATCCTGTTCGCCATGCAAACGCAGCCGCCCAAGCCGCAGCCGGCGCTGGTGACGCTGGGCTCGATCGACGATCCCGGCTCCGCGCGCGCCGTCGTCGATCCTAATGCGATCGATCCCTCGGGATCGACCGCGATCGACTTTTATTCCCCATCGACCAACGGCAAACTCGTCGCCGTGTCGCTTTCGAAAGGCGGAAGCGAAGATGGAACCCTCGCCGTTTTCGAAACGGAAACAGGAAGACGTCTTCCCGATTCGATTCCGCGCGTCAATAACGCGACCGCGGGGGGCAGCGTCGCCTGGAACGCCGATTCGAGCGGATTCTGGTACACGCGTTATCCGCGCAAAGGCGAGCGGCCCGACGCGGATCTCAATTTTTACCAGCAGGTCTGGTTTCATCGGCTGGGTTCATCAATGGGTTCACCATCGGGCGCGGCGAGCGCCGACACCTACGTGCTCGGCAAAGAGCTGCCCCGAATCGCCGAGATCACCCTGCAGACCCCTGAAGACGGGAAATTCGTGCTGATCAAGGTCAGCAACGGCGACGGCGGCGAGTATCTGCATTACATCCTGAATCCGCCCGCAGCGCCAGCGCAGATTACGCGAATTTCAGATCAAACCTCCATGACCGTTTTTGGTTCGGACGATAATCTGTACATTTTGTCCAATAAAGACGCGCCTATGGGCAAACTGCTCGAACTCGCGCCGCCGCGATTTTCGATCAGCGCGGCGAAAACCGTGGTCACCACCGGGCGCAGCTCCATCGACGGATTTCTCGCCGTGGGATCGCATCTTTATATTCGCTACATGGCCGGAGGGCCGTCCAAATTGCTCGACAAATCGAACGGCTCCGAGCGGACCGTCAATCTCCCGCCGGTGTCGTCCGTCGATGAAATCGCGCGCGTCCCCTCGCCGGATCATCAGGGCCAGATGATTTTCGAAGACCAGAGCTATATCGACCCGCCCGCCTGGTATCGCTACGATCCGGCTTCGGGCGCTGTGACGAAAACCGCGCTCGCGACCAAATCCGCGGCCGATTTCAGCGACGCGGAGGTGATCCGCGCCATCGCGGTCTCCAAGGACGGAACGCACGTTCCGCTCAACATCGTGCGACGCAAAGGAACGCGCCTCGACGGAAACAATCCCGTCCTGCTCACCGGCTACGGCGGCTACGGGATTCCCGAAACTCCGGATTTCTTCGCGCGCACGCGCATCTGGCTCGATCACGGCGGCGTGTGGGTGGACGCGAACCTGCGCGGAGGCTCCGAATTCGGCGAAAAGTGGCATGAACAGGGCCAGCTCAACAAGAAACAGAACGTGTTCGACGATTTCATCGCCTGCGCGGAATATCTGATCAAGGCGAAATACACGAATCCGGAAAAACTCGCCATCGAAGGCTGGAGCAACGGCGGATTGCTGATGGGCGCCGCGCTCACCCAGCGTCCCGACCTGTTTCGCGCGGTGGTCAGCCACGTCGGAATCTACGACATGCTGCGCGTCGAAAATTTTCCCAACGGCGCTTTCAACGTCACCGAATTCGGCACCGTGAAGGAGCGCGAGCAGTTTCAGGCGCTGTTCGCCTATTCGCCCTATCATCACGTGAAGGATGGGACCGATTATCCGGCGGTGCTGTTCCTGACCGGCGCCAACGACGGCCGCGTGGACCCCATGAATTCGCGCAAAATGACCGCGCGATTGCAGGCCGCGACGCACTCCGGCCGTCTGATCCTTCTAAGAACCAGCGCGAACTCCGGCCACGGCATCGGCACCGCGCTCGGCGAACGGATCGAGGAAGACGCGGACGTATTTTCGTTTCTGTTCGATCAGTTGGGAATGAAATAGCCGAAGTGCGCCGGTCGCCGGCGGAAGGAAAGATGGTCTGGCGCTTCGTCCCCCGCCGGGTGACATGGTAAGGCAAACCCGGAAGAACACAGCGTGCGTTTCGCGGCATGCATCAGGATCGTGCCGTGAGAGCCGCAGAACTCTCGCAGGGGACGCAGAGTTTCCAGTTTCCCGTGCGAGAGCTGGAGGGAAGCTAGGGCGCAATCTGCTGCCGGGCAAGCCAGGAAGAGCAAGGAAATCAGTCGGCTCGGCTGAAATCGCGGGCGCCCGAATCTTGCTGGAGAACTCCGCATAAATAGGAAATGCTACGGACGCCCGAATTTCCCCCGAATTCCCCCGCGCGAATTTCCCCCGAATTTCCCCCCGAGTTTCGAGTTTCTGCCCGGCAGGATCGGATAGAATGTTCGAGTGATTCCCGCGGCCGAGTTCTCTCCTCACGCGCCAACGGAGATTCGCCTGAATTGACGAGTGGCCAGCTACAACCCGCCCTCGAACGCCTCCACCGAAGCGTCGATTCCGCTATCGATCGCGTGGTTTCAGGGTCGCGCTGGAAGGCGAGGGCGCTGTTCGCCGTGGTCGTGATCTCGCTTTTCCGAGCGTTTCCGAGTTATGATGCGCTGCGGACGAAATTCGTCCAAGAGAAATGGCGGGACGCCCAGATCAAGTTCGACCACCCGCTGCTCGATACGAGCAGGGTCTTCCCGCCGGATTCGCACGAGGGAAAGCTGACCTACCGGCTGGCGGTGCCAGTGCTTGCGCGCGTCTTTCACCTGCACGAAGGCGGAATTCTGATTCTTTCCGCGCTCGCGGGCGTTGTTCTTCTCTATCAGGTGCTGGTAGTCGCGAGACGGGTGAGCGGGAGAAGGCGTGTGGCGCTGCTTACTTGCATTGCAGTGTCGTGTGCATGGCCGGGCGAGACCGCGTTTCACGAGTTGCGCGGGGGCTACTACGACGCGATCGCGATCTGTCTTTCCGTTTCGGCCTTCGCGGCGTCGCCGTTTTGGGCGTTTGCTCTTCTCTGGCTGGCTGCGTGGACGGACGAGCGGGCACTCGTCGCGGCGCCACTTCTTTTCCTCTTCGGATTGCTCGAAGGCGAGCGATTCTATCAGGGAAGGGCTGGCGCGTCGATCGCCGCTGTTTTGGCTTACCTTCCGGCTCGCGCGTGGATGGCGGCAGCTTTCTCGTATTCGCTATTTCCGGGTGCCGGAATCGGGCTGCCGGTGCTATGGAGTCAAGCGAATGTGATTCCGCTCGCGATCTGGAGCGCACTGGGTGGAGCTTGGATCGTTGTCGCATTGGCGTTGCCTGCGTTGTTGCTTCAGAGGCGCTACGTGGCGACGGCCGGGCTTTCGGCT
>JASHWA010000228.1 GCA_030044325.1 Bryobacteraceae bacterium | reverse complement strand
GTCTCCACCGGCGAGGATTCCACCCAGAAGATCGTGCTGATCAATCCGGAAATCGTGGCGCGCGAAGGCTCGCAGACCGGCGAAGAGGGCTGCCTGAGCCTGCCCACTTTTCGCGAGCCGGTGACCCGCGCCAAGAAAGTGGTGGTGCGCGCGCGCGACGCCAAGGGCGCTGAGCTTGAAATCGCGGGCGAAGATCTCCTCGCCCGCGCCCTTCAACATGAGACCGATCACCTGAGCGGGCGCCTGTATATCAGTCATATCAGCCCGCTGAAACGCGATTTAATTCGGAGAAAAGTGCGCAAATTGCAAAAGGCGGGCGAATGGGGATGAGGTCGCCGCGGCGGTGAACCTGATCTTCATGGGAACTCCCGAGTTCGCCGTGCCTTCGCTTGAACGTCTGGCCGGCGCGGGACACATGGTGACCGCCGCGTTCACTCAACCCGATAAACCGAAAGGCCGCGGCCAGGAGTTCACCCCTTCGCCCGTGAAAATCGCGGCCGGACGGCTTTCGATTCCCGTGTATCAACCCGAACGCGTACGCCGTCCCGAGGTGGTCGAACAGATTCGCGCGATGGCGCCCGAAGCGATCATCGTGGTGGGCTACGGGCAGATCATCCCGCAATCGATTCTCGATATTCCGCCGCGCGGAATCATCAATGTGCATGCGTCGCTGCTGCCCAGATATCGCGGTGCCGCGCCGATCCAGTGGGCCATCGCGCGCGGAGAAACCAAAACCGGCGTCACCACCATGCGCATCGACGCCGGCCTCGACACGGGAGACATGCTGCTCAAAACAGAAATCGAAATCGGCGAGGAAGAAAACGCGGTGGAGCTTTCTTCGCGTCTTGCTCCCATCGGCGGCGATCTCGTGGTCCGCACATTATCGGAATTGCCTCGAATTATTCCGGGAAAGCAAGACAATTCGCAGGCGAGCTACGCTCCGATCCTCAAAAAAGAGGACGGCAAAATCGATTGGAGCATGAGCGCGCGCGAAATCTCCAACCGCATTCGCGGATTCCAGCCGTGGCCGGGCGGCTACGCGTTCCTGCGCGGTAAGCGTCTTGCCATTTGGAAAGCCCGCCCGCGGCCGGGATCATTGCGACCGGGCGAAATTCACGGCGCCCTGGTGGGCTGCGGCGAGGGCGTCCTCGAATGCATCGAAGTGCAGCCGGAAGGAAAAAAACGAATGAGCGCCGAAGCGTTTTTGAACGGTCACCGCATTCAGCCGGGCGAGGTGCTGGGATGAATTTACCAAAAGGATACAAATATTCCGCGATTTACGCGGGAATTCGCAAAATCGAGAAGGACGACCTTGCGCTGATCGTCTCCGACACGCCGGCGCATGCGGCCGCGGTATTCACCTCCAACCGCGTGAAGGCCGCGCCGGTGATCCTGGCGCAGAAAAATCTCCGCGATTCGCGCGGGCTCGTTCGCGCCATTCTCGCCAACGCCGGGAATGCCAACTGCGCCACGCGCACCGGCGAACGCGCCGCCGCCGAATGCGTGCGCGCGGCAGCAAAGATGATCGGCGCCAGGCCGGCCGAAATCCTTCCGGCGTCCACGGGTGTGATCGGCGTCGAACTCGAAGCCGACAGGATCGTCAAAGCATTGCCGGCGCTCGCCGCGGGCCTCGATCCCACGCGATTCGAAGACGCCGCGCGCGCCATCCTGACCACCGACACCACCGAAAAGATGGCATTCGCCGCGGTGAAGGGCGCGCTGATCGCGGGAATGACCAAAGGCTCGGGAATGATTCAGCCGCGCATGGCGACCACGCTCGGCTTCGTCGTCACCGATGCGCAGGTTGCCCGCGCGGCTCTCCAGACGGCATTGAAACGCGCGATTGCGCAGAGCTACAACCGCATTTCGGTGGATGGAGATACTTCCACGAATGACGTGGTGGCCGTGCTTGCAAACGGAGCGTCGGGAGTTCGCCCCGCCGCGCGCGCGTTTGAAGCAGCGCTCACGGAGGTGCTCGCATCGCTCGCGCGCCAGATCGCGCGCGACGGCGAGGGCGCGCGAAAGCTCATCACCATCGAAGTCGAAGGCGCGCCGACCGACGCCGCCGCGGAGAAGATCGCGCGCGCCATCGCCAATTCGCCGCTGGTCAAAACCGCGGTCGCCGGCTCCGATCCCAACTGGGGCCGCATTCTCTCGGCCGCCGGAAACGCGGGAGTACACTTCGACCCGCGCCGCGTGGATATCGATTTTCAGGGCATGCGGGTGTGCCGCGCCGGGCTCGCGGCGGAATTTTCCGAAGACCAGCTCAAACGCAAGCTCGATGAGCGCGAGTGCGGGATTCGCTTCGCCATCCGCGGCTCCTCGCGCGGGCGCGCGCGTTTCTGGACGTGCGATTTTACGGAAGATTATATTCGAATCAATGCGAGTTACCGGACGTAATTTTTCGCTTGCCGCGGGAATTTTCGCGGCGGCGCTGGCCTGGGCGCAATCCTCGCCCGACGTAGTGCGCTTTTTTCAGTCGGTCGGAAGCGCGCTCGCCGAGGCCAACAACGCCGATGGCCTGGGCCATGCCGACGCCCGTCCGTTCCTCGACAAATTCGATCCGGCGATGCCGGGCTACGCCGAGGTGCGCGATGACGTCGAGAGCCTGATCGGCCGGGGCGCGGTCGGCTGCAACATCGAGATCCTCGCCGATCAGGGCGACGACCGGAAGCGCGTGCTGCAGCTCGACTGGATCCTGGAAGTCGAGGATCAGCGTCCGCGCCGCGAGCTGGTGAAATGCACCATCGAGCGTGAAAAGAAAGAGTGGAGAATCACCCGCTTCGAACCGCTCGACCTGTTCCGCGACTAGCGGCGATTCCCAATGAGCAACGCGCTCCAGGACTGTCGGGTTCGGTTGCGGCGTGACAGTGATGGAGCGCGTTGGACCATGCCGGCCTACGAGCTAGCCCGGCTTACGCGGTTTTGCCGACCGGGACCGGAAATTCGAGCGCGGCCGGGCGGATGAACGTTTCGCTTTTCGGAGGCATGCGCGGGGGACCGATCCGCGATGGGCCGTGGAAGTACTCGTCCAGCGGAAACAATGGATAAGGTTCGGTTTCGCGGAACGCGCGGCCCAGCTTCTGTTCGATTCGATACACCGCGTGGAAAAAATTCCCGCGGTCGATTTCCAGTTTTTTCGCGCACAATTTCCAGCTCGCCCCCAGCAAAAAATGATATCGAAACAGGCGATGTTCGAAATCATCGAGAGTGCGGCGCGCAATGATCTCGAAATCCGCGATATATTCCTCGTCTTTCCTCCCCCACGTCGCCGGCCGCGCGCGCCCCACGTGCGGCTCGACAGAAACGCGGCTCAGGTGCCGCTCCTGGGTGACGCAGCGCACGAAGCGGTCCCAACAGATCCTAAAAATCGTGCGCAGAACGCAGTTGCACGGCGCGACCGCGCCTTTCCTCGAAAAGCGCAGTCCAGCTCCGTGGCAGTGCGCGCAGTTGTGCTTGGCGAGCGCCAATGTTTCAGAACGGTTCCATTCCATGGAAATCGTCCTCCCGAACAAGTACTTCATGTAGAAATAGTACTTCTAGTCCCAAGAAATTGTCAAGAATAAAACGCTAATTTCGTTGCGTTTCCTGATAAATCGTGAGAACTTCGCGCGCGGTGCGATCCCATTGAAAACGTGCGGCTTGAAGGCGGCCGGCCGCGGACAGCTCGCTGCGGCGCCCCTGGTCGAGCAAAACTTCCCGCAGGCCGCGCGCGATATCGAACACGTTGTCCGGGCTCACCAGCGCCGCCGCGTTCCCCACCGCCTCCACCAGCGCCGGAATATCGGAAGCCACCACGGGCGTGCCGCACGTCATGGCCTCGAGCGGCGCCA
This sequence comes from Bryobacteraceae bacterium, assembly GCA_030044325.1. Classification (GTDB taxonomy): domain Bacteria; phylum Acidobacteriota; class Terriglobia; order Bryobacterales; family Bryobacteraceae; genus Palsa-187. Next base: position 7,418 of record JASHWA010000228.1, on the reverse strand, counting down.
GGCCGAAGCCTTCATATAAGGAAGGGAAAGCGAAAACCGTGGCGGCCCGATAGAACACGCGCAGTGTTTCCATGGGAACGAAACCCAGGAAACGCACCGCGTTTTCGATGCGCGAATGCGCGACGGCGCGGCGCACAGCGGGGTTGCGCGCGATCTCGTCGCCGATAATAATCAGGTGCAAATCGGCCAATTCGGCGTGATTTTCAAGCTCGGCGCGCAGCACCGCGAAGGCTTCCACCAGGCGCGGGATGTTCTTGCGCGGGCGGATGGTGCCGGCGTAAAGAATGAAGGGGTAATGCACCGAATAACGGTCCAGGATCTGGCGGTCGTGAGCCGCGTCCTGAGGGCAGGCGAAGGCCGGATCGGGCGCGCTGTAGATGGTGCGAATGCGATGGCCGGGGACGCGCAGAACCTGCTCGATATCGCGCCGCGTCGAGTGCGAAACGGTGATGACGCGCGTCGCGCGCAGCGCGCCGCGGCGGTAGCGCTCCTCCTGCCAGGCGTGCCGTATGTCCTGCGAGGCCGGAAACAGAAGGCTGCTCATGTCGTGAATGGTCACCACATAAGGGTGGGGCATCCACCAGGCGACGGAATTCAGGGGAATATGGTATAAATTCGCTGCGAATTGTTTCAAAAATCGTGGAAATGTTATGTTATGCGCCAATTTCCGGTCGGACATACCGTACTCCGCCGGAGAGAAATTATCTCCCAGGCCGGGCGGAAGCGGCTCACCCGGGCGCACCACCAGCGTATAACGGTTGTCCCGGTCGACGCGTCCCAGCGCGATTACCAGGTTGCGGATATACGTCCCGATCCCGAAATCGCCGATGTGGCGAACATCGATGACGATGTGCAGCATGAACGCTCAGCGCAGCGCGGGTGCGAGCTTCCAGGCATACAGCGGGAATTCTTCAGTCAGAGCGGTCACCGCGCGGCGAACTTCGGAGAGAACGTCCTCGTTTGAAATGTTTTCGAGGACGCGCGCAATCAGCCGGCCCACCTCGCGCATTTCCGTTTCACGAAAACCCCGCGTGGTGACGGCCGGGCTCCCGAAACGCATGCCGCTGGGATTTAAGGGAGGGTTGACGTCGAACGGAATCGCATTCTTGTTGGCCGTGATGTAAGCCCGGTCGAGCGCCGCTTCGGCTTCTTTCCCGCGCACACCCTTGGCGAACACGTCCACCAGCATCAGGTGCGTGTCCGTGCCGCCCGAAATCACGCGGCAGCCGGAATCCTGAAGCGATTCGGCGAGCGCCTTCGCATTGGCCAGCACCTGCTTCTGATACGCCGCAAATTCGGGCGTGGCCGCTTCCCGAAAACACACCGCTTTTGCCGCAATGATGTGCATCAACGGTCCGCCCTGCGTGCCCGGGAACACGACTTTATCGATATTCGGGCCGAATTTTTCCTTCGCCAGAATCATTCCGCTGCGCGGCCCGCGCAGCGTTTTGTGCGTGGTCGAAGTCACGATATCCGCCCATTCGCACGGATTGGGATGCACGCCCGCGGCGACCAATCCGGAAAAATGGGCCATGTCGACCAGAAAAACCGCGCCGACCGAATCGGCAACCTGGCGGAAGCGCGCGAAATCGATGATGCGCGGGTACGCGCTGCCCCCCGCGATGATCATCTTCGGTTTGTGCTCCTCGGCGAGGCGCGCGAGCTCATCGTAATCGATGCGCTCATCCTCGCGCCGCACGCCGTAGGGAACCACTTTGTAGAGTTTTCCCGAAAAATTCAGATGGTGCCCGTGCGTCAGATGGCCGCCGTGGGACAGGTTCATTCCCAGAATCGTGTCCCCGGGCTGGAGAACGCTCCCGTATGCGGCCTCATTCGCCTGGGAGCCGGAGTGCGGCTGCACGTTCGCGAATTCGGCGTTAAACAGTTTCTTGACGCGGTCGCGCGCGAGATTTTCGACCGCGTCGGCATATTCGCAGCCCCCGTAATAGCGCCGGCCCGGATAGCCTTCCGCGTACTTGTTGGTGAACACGCTGCCCGCGGCCTCCAGCACGGCTTCAGAGGTGAAGTTCTCGCTGGCGATCAGTTCCAGACGCGAGTTCTGGCGCTCGGTTTCCTTGCGAATCAGGTCGGCGATCTGCGGATCGACTTCGGCCAGCGGGCGGGACATGCGTTGTTGTTCATTCATGGCGATCATTAACGCTTGGATGAAGTAATTTTACCATTCGGCCGATAAACCGACAGATGACACGCTTCGCCATTGCCGGGCTGGCGGTTTCCTGCGCCGTGCTGTTTTATTGCGCGGTCGGGTCGAATATCATCCCCACTGCCGAGCGGCACGATTATCTGTGCGTGTACGCCGGGGCGGCGCTGGCGCACGCGGGCGACTTCGCGCATATTCACGACCCGGAGCGGATTTTTGCGTTCGAGCGGACGATTTTTCCCGACCTTCCGCGCGTGGTTCCCTTCGAGCGGCCGGCCATCTATGCCGCGGTGCTGGCGCCGATGGCCGCGATTCCATTTCGCATCGCGTTCTGGACCTGGATCGGCGCACAGGCCGCGCTTCTGGCGATGTGCTGGGGCTGGGCAGCGTGGAAATTCGGTCCCAGCGGCCTGATCTGGAGCGCGCTCTTTCTGCCCACCGCCTACGGGATCGCCAATGGGCAGGATTGCGTGGTGCTTCTGGCGCTGATGATCGCCGCCTACGAATGTGCGGAGCGCGGGTGGCTGGGCGTAAGCGGGTTTGCGATCGGGCTTACCGTGTTCAAATTTCATTTGCTGCTGCTGTTTCCCGTGTTGATGCTGGTTTCGCGCAGGTTCAGGATGCTCGCCGGATATGCGGCCGGGGGCGCGGTCATTTTTCTGGTGTCGCTCGCGCTCGATGGATGGGGCGGATTGATGCGGCATTACGAGTTGCTGCGGCGGAAGGACATTGCAGAGCTTTCGCCTTCGCCGGAGATGATGGCGAATATTCACGCGATCCCGGCGAATTTAGGGATCGATGCGACGGCCGTTTCGATCGCGCTGGCGGCGGCGGTGGCTGCGATCGCGATTTATGCGGCGTGGAATGCGCCGTTGTGGAGATGGTTCGCGGCGGCCGTCGCCGGATCGCTGGTGATGATTCCGCACGTGTATAACTACGACGTCGCGGTCATGCTGGCGCCAGTCTTGCTCGCGATTTTCCGCGCGGAGACGAAGACGTTGAAGGTCGCCGCGATGACGCTCGCGCTGCCGTGCGTATTCTGGTTGCCCGCCGCCGGCCCGCCGTGGGCCATGGGACCCGCGCTGGCGATGCTCTTTTTCCTGATCGCGATTGCCCGGGAGCAGACTCGAACGGCCTCCGCCAGCCCGGCGAACGCCGGCCTGCTGGCGCCCGCTACCCGATAATTTCCAGGATCATCTCCCGCTGCTCATCCAGAAATTTTCCGAGCGGCGCGAACGTCCACATCTGGTTGTCGATGCGCATGTGGAACGCGTAATGCTGCGTTCCGAACTCCTTGGTCTGGGCCGCATCGGTGATCGCGCTTCTTTGCACGCCGAACTGGTGCGCCGAATTCCACGACTTGAATTTGATCGTGCCGGGCATCACGTACAGCCATCCGTCGCACACCGTCGCGAAATTGCCCGCGCCGTGATCGTGCGCGACGTGGAACGTGGCGTTGCCGCCGTGCTCCAGCGAAAGCTGATAATTCTGTCGCGCCTCCGGCCATTTCAGAAAGTTATAAAGATAAATCTGCCCCTTCAGATCGTAGGCTTCCCATCCGTTCGGCTCCATCTTGATGGCCTTGTCGAGCAGCGCCAGCTCGTCCTGATAGGCATGTTTCTTGTCAAGCTCGCCCGCCTGCTGGATCATCGCCTTGTAGGCGGGCGATTCGGCCGCCTGCTCGGTTCCGCTCGCGCCGCTCGGCCCGCTCGGCGCCGGCTTGGGCCGGGGATTCATCTGGAAAATCGCGAACACCGCGATGGCGACCGCAGCCACCGCGATCCACAGCCACTGGTTCACGCTCATCCGCTGCGACGCTGGCGGCGGCGCCATTTGGGCCGCGGCGGGCGGCAGCGCTTCGTACGGCGAAAACGCTGCGGGCGCTGCCGGAATCTCCGCCGGCTGCTCGACCGCGACCCCCGTCAGCGCCGCCTCGAAATCCTGCATGGATTGAAAGCGGTCGTGCGCGCGCACCGACAAGGCGCGCATCAGCGCCGCTTCCGCGCGCGGATCGATGTCGGATCCCAACTGGCTGGGGCGTTGCAGCTTGTCTTCCGCCTGGCGATCGAGCGCGCCCTGCGGAACTTTTCCGGTCAGCGCGTGATAAAAAGTGCTCGCGGTCGCGTACACGTCGGTCCACGGACCCTGCACGCCGCTCGACCGGTATTGCTCTTCCGGAGCGAATCCCTCCTTCAAAATGATCGAAAGATTGCGGCTCTTCTGCCCCAGCGCATTGCGCGCCGCGCCGAAATCGATCAGCTTCACTTTTCCGGGATTGGTCACGTAAATATTGTCCGGGCTGATATCGCGATGCAGAATCCCCTCGGCGTGCACCGCGCCCAGGGCGCGCATCACCGGCAACATGATTTCGAGCGCTGTTTGAAACGGAACCTTCCCTCCGTGTTGTTTCAAATACTCCTCGAACGTGCAGCCGTCCAGGTATTCCATCACCAGGTACGCCGTGCCGTTGTCGCGAAAGATGGTGTCCACGGAAACGATGCCCGGAAAATTTTTGAACTTCTTGAGCGTGCGCGCCTCTTCGAGGAAGCGCTCCAGTCCCCATTCAAACTCCGGCCGCGTGTGCTCGGAATACGCCATCACTTGGGTGGTATTGGCGGCCCGCCCGGCCACTCCGTGGGGCAGATACTCTTTGATCGCCAGCCGCGTCGCCAGGCCGATGTCCCAGGAAAGATAGGTGACGCCGAAACCTCCGTGGCCCAGCGCGCGCCCGATCAGGTACTGATCGTGGAGCATGGTCCGCGGCTTCATCTGCAGGGGATTCTGCGCTTCGAGCTCGAAGGGCCGGCCGCACACCGGGCAAATCGGCTCGCCCGAATCGCTCTGCATGCAGCCGACGCACATTTTATCGACGTTCATGACGTGCACCTGACCGCGATCGCGGTGTAATTATCGAACTCTCCGCTGGCGCGCTGTTTGAGCTGCGCCTCCATCCGCTCCAGCCATTGCCGGGCGGTTTTTGAAGCCGCGAGCGATTGCTCCATCCCGGCTTCGAACACCCACTCCCAAAATCCGTCCGAGGCGAGCAGAAACGCGTCGCCATCGCGCGGCGCGCCCCGAATTCCGCCCTGCGTCGCGCCGCAAGCCTGCTTCGCGCCCAGGCTGCGCAGCAATCGCGCGCGGTCTTCGTGAAAGCGGATCGCATCCGGCGCGATCTCACCCGCTTCCACCAGTCTTTGCGGAACGCTGTCGTCGCGCGTCTGCTCCCGGATTTTTCCCTCCCGGAACCAGTACAGCCGCGAATCGCCCGCGTGGATCCAGAGCGACGCCGCATCCGACATCGCCAGCAGCACGATGGTTGTGCGCATGCCGGTCAACTCCGGATCGGCGTTTTGTTTTTCGATCACCGCCCGATGCGCGAGCTCCACGTGCCTCGCGAGCACCTCCGTCTCCACGCGGGAATCCGCTTTAAAAGATCCGATCGCCGCCTCCACCGCCGTCCGCGACGCCGCCTCGCCGCCGCGATGCCCGCCCAATCCGTCGCACAGCACCCAGCATCCCGCTCCGCCTTCGCGCGCGTACCCGCAGCGGTCTTCATTCGTTTCGCGCCCGCCGGCCGAACTCAGCGTGGCCGTGTCAAACACCATCGCCACTCCTCAATTCACGAAAAGGTTCGAACGCTCACTCCATCCGAACCTCAAATTGATTGCGCACGTCGCCCACGTAAAACCGCTCGCCCGGACGCAGATCGCGCGGACGCCCCGGAGCCAGGCGCTCGCCATTCGCCATGTAGGTTCCGTTGGTCGAACCGAGATCTTCGAGGACAAACACGCTCCGCGACGCGTCCCATCGAACCGAGCAGTGCCGCTTCGACACCGCATCCGATTCCGCCCCGAACACCAGATTCACCGCGCTCTGATCGCGCCCCATCACGTTCGGCCGCGCATCCAACGGAATCGACGCACCCGCGTACTGCCCCGCCAGTCCCCGCATCACGGGTTTGGCCGGAAACGGAACCGGCGGCGCCACCGGATACGGCGTCGACGGCTGATACGCGGGGCGGCGCTGCGTCAGAACCCGCGCCACCTGCTCGCGCGTCGTCTTGCGCGTCGCCAGCAGCGCCAGCGCGACGATGATTCCGAACCCGATCCACTCCGTTCCGTGCGGAAGATGAAACCCTCCGGTGTCGTCCGGCGGCGGTTGCTGCTGCCCGCCCCCGCCCTGTTGCCCGCCGCCCTGCCCGCCGCCCTGCCCGCCGCCCTGCCCGCCGCTTTGTTGCGCGCCCGAGCCGCTGCACGGCGCGTTCGCCACGCTCGCCTGCACTCCCGTTTTCGAAAATCCGTCCGCCAGCGAATCGACCACGAAGGCGAGCTGCGTGCCTTTGTCCACCAGGACGTTGAAGCCGATCACGTTCCCGCACGCGTCGTACATCGCGCTGCCTCTTTCGACCGAATCCCCCGTCGCCGTCGCCGCGATCACCGGCAGCGGAACCTTGTCCGATTTCACCACGTCGTTGAGCTGGCCCTCCTTCACCGCCGGATCGCCTTTGTCCGGGAACTGCACCGTATAGATCGGCTGGCCCTTTTGCGCCAGGCTCGCCGGAACCAGCGTCACGCCCGCGCTGCGCGCTTCGCCGCTGATTTCGAGGATCACCATGTCGCCGTCGCCCTTCCACGCCACGGCCGACTTGATGTTCTTATCGCCGATGTGCACAAACGGCGTCTTCTCCTGCCCCGCATCGGTCTTGTCGCAACACGACGCATGCGTGACCACGTGTTTCGAATCGACGATGAATCCGCCGGTGAGCGAGACGGCTTTCATCTTTTCGCCGTCCGGAATGGCGCCCAGCACTTCCACGCTCATGTCGAGCATCTTTTGCGTGGCCGGCTGCGCCATCACCAGTCCGGCGGCTGCGGCGAGAATTGCGAGCGCTGATTTCATGGTCTTCTCGTTTTCATTGTTTTTTCGTCTTCGATGACGCCGGGGCTTCCGGCTGCGAAAGGGCCGGAGGAAGCGCCGGAGCCGCTTGCGCCGGAACCTCCTGCGGTTCGCCCGCGCCCGGCGGCGCGCCGTCCGGACCGGCGCCGGGAGCCATAACCGGCTGGGCCGCGGGCGCGCCGTCCCCAGGATTGGCGGGCCTCGGCGGTTCACGCCGAAGCGCCGGCAGATCGATTCCCTTCACCGGATCGGCCGGGGCAGCGGCGGCCGGAACTGCCGGTCGAATGTGTTTCGCGTACCACCACCCCGCCGCGCCCGCCGCGGCCAGCACCAGCGCCACCACCAGCAGCCACCACGGGCT
>JASHWA010000227.1 GCA_030044325.1 Bryobacteraceae bacterium | reverse complement strand
CGATTCGAGAGCTGGATCGATACCGATCCGGCCGTGTTCCGTTCCTTGACCGACAGTTTTACCCCGGGGATCATCCCAAGTCGCTCCAGGTCCCGGAGGGCTGCGGGATCGCGATCCGACACACTACTGATGACGGCCGGGGCTTGGAGCGGCCACCGGAATAGTGGGACCTCGTTACGATATGTTCCCGAAGCGTGTTTTCGTGGGATGAGATGACCGTGTGGATCGATTTCCGGGTCGCCCAGGATCGCTGCCACTCGATCCTCAAATCGCTCCGAGATGAAATGCTCTAATCGTTCCGCCTCTTCGTGAACCTCGTCCCAGGAGTATTTAAGGACATCATGGAGGAATAATTCGAGCAGCCGATGATGCCGAACCAGCTCCCACGCGCGCCGTTTGCCTGCCGCAGATAATCGTACACCGCGATGCTTCTCATACAAGACCAGCGGTGGACGTTGCGTAGCGAGCTTCTTCAACATTCCGGTAACAGAAGGCGTCCGCACGCTGAGCCTTTCCGCCAGCGCATTGGAGGCGACTTGCGAATCTTCGGCCCCACCCAACTCGAGTATCGCTTTAAGGTAATCGTCGACGGATTCCGACGCGCGCCTCTTAGTCAACACTAAAAACATCATAACTGATCCGAATCAGTGCATTAAGTCAGATCTTGCTTTCCGATACACGCTTCCCGTAATATACTTTAGTCGTGCCTAATAATCTGCGCCGGTTGACGCTCCTCGCTTTCGCACTCGGCTTCTGGATGCTCCGGCTAGACGCACAGGGCGAGACGACCAGCGCGATTGTCGGCACCGTCACCGATGCCACACGAGCCGCCGTGGCCGGGGCGCGCGTGATCGTAACCGGAGACACGGGCGCGAAACGATCGGCCGTAACCGACCGGGCGGGCCGCTTCAACTTTCCACAACTCAAGCCCGGCTACTACCGGATTACGGTCGAAGCGCAAGGATTCGAGCCGCAAATGACCGCGCCTGTATTCGCCGGTCTTGGGCAAACACAGACCGTCAGTTTCATATTGAAAATCGCGGCAGCTCACGAACAGATGACCGTAACCGCCGAGCCCGCTCTGGTGAATCCGCAAAATCCGAACACGGCGACCACACTCGATGCGACCGCGCTCGAAAATCTACCCAATCCGGGCGGGGATCTGACGTATCCGTTGCAGTTCGCGCCCGGCGCGCTGATGAACACGGCGGGCAGCGGCAACGATTTCATCGGCGGCACCAACGGTTATGGCAACGTGCAATTCAACGGACTGCCGTCCCTGTCGAACGGTTATATCGTCGATGGTCTTGAGACCAACGATCCGCTCACGAATTTGAATAGCGGGCTTTCGACCAATCTGGTCCTGGGGCTGAATTCGATTGCCGAGGTGACTGTGAACACTCTTTCCTACACCGTGGATCAGGGCCGTTACGGAGCCGCGCAGATGAACTACGTCACCAAGTCGGGGAACAACCAGTTTCACGGCAATCTGTACGAGCTGTGGAACGGGTCGCGTTTGAATGCGGCGGATTTTTTCGTCAATTCAACGCCGGGAAATCAGAAGCCGCGCTCCAACGTGAATCATTTCGGCGGAAGTTTGGGCGGGCCCGTCGTTCAGAACAAGGTGTTCTTCTTTTTCGATGCGGAGTGGATGCGGATCGCGCTGCCGATCGTGACCGCGGCGACGGTTCCAACGCCGCTGTTCGAGCAATACGTGCTTGCCCAGCTTCCCGTTGGCGGAACAGACTCGATTACGGGTTCGGTCTATAAACCTGCGCCGCAGCTTGTGCCGTTTTATCAGAAAATGTTCAGCCTGTACGGGAGCACGGGTGGGTCTCCACTGCCGATTCTGGGATGTCCGTTCGAAAGCGACGGCGTGACTGCATCCGGCGCTCCACCCAACGGGAACGGCTGCGCGAACCGGCAGATCATCTCGCATTCGAGCGACGATCACGAGCAGGTCCAGACCGCTCGCATTGATGACAACATCGACGATCGCAACGTCGTGTGGTTTCGCGCGCAAGCCGACACAGGATTGCAGGCGGCCTGGACCGATCCGATTAATCCGGCGTTCAACGCCCTTTCCCCGCAGCCGCTCTATTCAGGCGCAGCGGGTTACACGCACATTTTTTCGGCGAACCTGGTGAATTACTTTAATCCGGCCTTTTCCTGGTATGAGAGCCTGTTCGGGCCGTCGAATTTCGCCAGCACGCTCGCGCAATTTCCCATCGTGCTTCAGGGAGACGGAGCGAACGCGCCGTTCACCACGCTCGGAGGGCTTGACAACACGTGGGTGCAGGGGCGGAAGGCCAGCCGTTTCTTCGTGAATGACAATCTCGCGTGGAACCTCGGCGCGCATGAGCTGCGCTTCGGCTTGAATACTCGGATTTTCCGCCTCAACGATTACGATTTCGGCGAAGGGGTGGTTCCGCTGGTCACTTACACGTCGCTGCCGGAGTTCATTTACGGCGTGGCCTCGACAGCTTCGAAAACGTTTCCCATAGCCGACAACGAACCGTACAATTTCCTGAACCTCGATGTGTACGCGCAAGACACCTGGAAAGCGACGTCCAAACTGACGTGGACTTTCGGACTGCGCGCGACAAACAATTCGGATCCGCTCAATCCGCACGATGCCGTGGCCCGGCTTTCGGGCTCGTTCGATGCGATCGAGCACGACGTGAATCAGCCGCTCGACGCCGCAATCGAGACGGGATTGGGGCATATTTTCGCTTCGACTCCGCTGGCGATCCTTCAGCCGCGAACTGCGGTCGCCTGGCAGATCGCTCCCTACACCGTTTTGCGCAGCGGATTCGGGTTGTTCAGCGATCTGCTGCCGGGAAGCGTGGTGGATCTGGTGGGCGCGAATCCCCCGTACTCGCAGACGTTCGTCGGCGGGTTGATGGGAACCGTGGGAGGAACGGCGTTTGCACCGGGTGTGGCCGGAAGCGCAGTGAATGCGGCCATCGCAGCGAACCAGGTATTCACGTCCGGCTTCGAGCAGGGGCAGCTTTCATGCGCGTCCGCGCTGGCGAATTCGAACACGTGTTTGCAGCCTGTGGCGATCACCACCGTGCCCGACGGCAAGCTGCACGCGCCGTATTTCATGGAGTGGAGTTTCGCGCTGGAGCGTCAGATTGGGAATACGATCAAGCTGCGCGCGCAGTACGCAGGTACCCGCGCGGTGAATCAGCCGTACACGACCGAGGTCGACGGATTCCAGACGGTGTGCCAGGGCTGCTTCGCGCCGTTTCCTTACGAGACGCCGGCCGATCCGCGCTTCGCCGCGGTCACGCAATTAAGCACCGGAGCCAACAGCCATTACGACGGCCTTCAAACCAGGTTCGAAAAGCGCATGCGGCATGGATTTGAGGCGCAGGTGAACTACACGTTTTCAAAATGCATCGACACAGTCTCGAACGGAGGATTTCTGCCTTTCTCGGCCGGCGGAATATTGTCGCCGCTGCCTGGCGATCTCGCGCGCGATCGCGGCCCGTGCGATTACGATGTTCGCCACAACATCACGGCAAATTACGCTTATCAACTGCCGAAAGTGCGTGGCCCCCTGGCGCCGGTCGTCAATGGATGGCAGCTTTCGGGCTCGGTTTTCTCGCGTAGTGGGCTGCCGTTCTCAGTCTTGAGCGCGCCCTATTCTGCGAATGGGAACGGGATCGTAAACGGCGGCGGACCGCAATTTGCGAGCGCTGTTCCGGGGGTTCCCCTGTACAATCACAATCCGATTCCCGGCGTGACGCAGGCGGGCACCATCCAGTGGCTGAATCCGAATGCGTTCGTTTCAGCAGTCGATCCGAGCACGGGCGCCTGCACCGGCGGCGAT
>JASHWA010000226.1 GCA_030044325.1 Bryobacteraceae bacterium | reverse complement strand
CCCTCCGTAATACCAGCGGCCGTAATGATACGGCGCCCAAGCCCACGGCTCGCATCCCATCCAGGTCCAGCCGTAGAAATCGAGCCACACCCAGCGGCCACACTGATAGGGCGCCCATCCCGGACCCTCCGAGGGCACCCACACGTTTCCATACTGCGGGTCGTTCTGCCATTGCCCGTATTGGTCCATGTCCTCGGTGCCGTACATTCCGCGATTCACGTATTGGGGGCTGCGGGCGCTGGAAAGCTGGCGGTCGCGCGAGGCGGACCAGCGGTCGAAATCGTCTTCGGGCTGCGGCTGCGCCATCTGGAATTCGGGATTGTCGGGCGTGCCGCGGGTCATCATCATTTGCCCGTCGTGCAGCGGTTCGGTTCCGGCCGGGCTCCCGATTTCGGCATCGCCGCCGCCGCTCACCGCGATATTCGAGCTGCCGTCGGGAGCGACGGTCACGCGGTAAATTCCCGGGCGCAGCGGATGGATCGCGACCGTGGGAGTGCTGATCTCGATGTGCGCGTCGGTATCGCGCAGAACGCGGAAAATGGTGGCGCCCGCGGCGATCTGCACCTGGTAGGCGTGCGCGGTCAACAGGCTGAAACGAACCTCGGTAGCCGGCGCGAGGCGCACGATATTCGCGTAATCCAGTTGAACTTCGGCCCGTGCGCCATCGGCGGTGACCAAGCGGTCGCCTACCGTCAACGGCGCGTTCAGCACGGCCGCGACCAAGTCCCCCGAATCGCCGCGGCGCACGGAAACATTGCCGGTCATGAAGCTGACGCGAGCTACGCCGTGATTCGCGGAATAGTTCGGATCAGGCGACGGCGGATTCTGCCCGTACTGTCCCTGGGGGTACGGCGCTTGCGGACCGGGTCCATATCCACGCTGTCCATATCCAGGTCCAGGGCCTTGCGCGAGGGGTGGCTGCTCCGACCAGGGTCCGGGCTGATTTTGCCCGAAAACCGCCGTTGCCAAGATCGCCAGAATCGCCAGAGCTCGCATACCGCGATGACTAAGGCAATCCTGCGGCCAACTCGAAAGTTTCAAAGAATCTGCGATTTCCGTGATTCCAGTGGAACCGGAAAGTGGCTGAAAACCACCACTGTGCTTGGAATCGGCCAGCCGAATCAGGAGTCAGGTGCGGAGAGCTTCCAGAATGTTGTACGGAATATGGAGATTTCCGGCGATACCGGTACCCAAGGCGACCCTGGGTTTCGGCGTGCCGTGAAAATCGGAACCTCCGCTGATTTTCAGATCGAGTTTTCGCGCGAGCGAGGAGTAGCATTCGACCTGGCGCGGGGAGTGATCGCTGTGATAAACCTCGATTCCGCCGAGTCCGGCAGCGCGCATCTGGGCGACGAAATTTGCGAGCTCATCGCAGGTCGCGCGAATGCGGTTGGGATGCGGCAGGACGGCCAGACCACCGCCTGCGCGAATTTGCGCGACGGCTTCTTCAAACGGAGAACTCTGGAGCGGGACGTAGCAGGCGCCGGATTCGTCGAGATATTTGGCGAAGGCTTCCTCAGAGGAGCGCACGTAGCCTTTGGCGACCATCAGCGCGGCGAAATGGGGCCGCGCGAGGAGCTTTCGTCCGCGCAAAGCAAGCTCGTCGAGAGTTATGGGCATGCCGGCGGCGCGGAGTTTATCGATCAATTCCTGGTTGCGCTTGATGCGCTCTTTTTGGAGCTCGCCGATCCACTCGCGAAAGCGCGGCGTGGGCGGATGGTGCAAAAAATATCCGAGCAGATGGACGGACCGATCGCGAAATCGGGTAGCGAGCTCGATCCCGCAAACGAGTTCGAGGCCGGCGCGCGAGGCGTGCGGCTGGGCCTGGTCGAAGCCGGCGAAGGTGTCGTGGTCGGTGATGGCCAGCGCCTCCAGGCCCACGCGTCCGGCTTCGGCGACGAGTTGTTCCGGCGTGAGCGAACCGTCCGATTCGGTGGTGTGGCTGTGGAGGTCGATCATGGATTGCGGCGCGTGAGCCAGCCCTGAATGGCGTCGAGCACGCGCTTCACGCTTTCGGCGGGAGTCTCGCGATCGGTGCGGCATTCGACGTCGGGCGACAGGGGGGGCTCGTAGGGATCGTCGATGCCGGTGACGCCGCGCATCTCGCCCGCGCGGGCGCGGCGATAGATTCCTTTCAAGTCGCGCTGCTCGCAGACTTCGAGCGGGGCGTGAACGTAAACTTCGAGAAAGCTTCCGATGCGGGCGCGAATCTCGCCGCGAATCGCGCGGTAGGGCGAAATCGCGGAAACCAGGGTGATCACGCCGTTGCGCGTGAGCAGCTCCGCCACGAATCCGATGCGGCGCACGTTTTCGTCGCGATCTTCTTTACTGAATCCGAGTCCTTTATTCAAATGCTGGCGCACGATGTCGCCGTCGAGCCATTCGACTTTATGACCCATGGCCCACAGCTTCTCATGCACGGCCTTGCTGATGGTCGATTTCCCGGCCGAGCTCAGACCGGTGAACCAGACGGTGAGCCCGGCGCCGGCGCCGGGGGCCTGTTCGGCGGGCGCGGCCGGACTCGCGATCATTCCCACGGCCAGGGTGTGATTGCGCAGCGGATCGATGACGATGAAGCCTCCGGTGGCGCGATTTTCGGCGTAGGGGTCGAAGTACAGCGGCTGGTGCGTTTCGATCTCGACCTCGCCGAATTCGTTCAGGCTGAGCTGGTCGGTTTGTTCCCGCGCAAGCGTTGACGGATTGAGCACGGCGCTGACGCGAGTGACGCTGGCGCAGACCTGGCGGGTGGTGTGTTTTAGAAGATACGGCTTTCCGGTTTCGAGCGGCTGATCGTTCAACCACAGCAGGGTTGCGGTGAAGCGGCGGGAAACAGCCGGTGAATCGTTTGCGCTCGCGATGATGTCGCCGCGGCCGATATCGAGATCGTCGGCGAGCTCGATCGCGGCCGAAAGAGGCGGAAACGCGGCGTCCACTTCGCGCTCGCCGATACGAACGGCCGCAACGGTGGTGGTTCGTCCCGAAGGCAGCACGCGCACCTGATCGCCCGGGCGCAGGACGCCGCTTGCGAGCTGGCCCGCGTAGCGCCGCGGCTGCGAGCGGATCACGTACTGCACCGGAAAACGCAGGCGGTCGAAGCGCGCATGGGAGGCAACGGGAACGGTCTCCAGATATTCGAGCAGCGTGGCGCCGTCGAACCAGGGAATGCGCGTGGAGCGCTCGACGACGTTATCGCCGTCGATCGAGCAGGTGGGAATGAAATACGCGCCGGCGCCGTCGAGAGCGGCGAGAAAGGCCAAAAAATCCTGTTCGATTTTTCGGAAGACGCGCTCATCGAAACCGACCAGGTCCATTTTGTTGACGGCGACGGCGAAGTTTCGAATCCCCAGCAGCCAGGCGATGGCGGCGTGGCGCCGGGTCTGAGGGAGAACGCCTTTACGGGCGTCGATCAGCAGGACAGCCGCGCTCGCAGTGGAAGCCGCGGTCGCCATGTTGCGGGTGTACTGCTGGTGACCGGGTGCGTCGGCGATGATGAATTTGCGCCGCGGCGTCGAAAAATAGCGGTAAGCGACGTCGATGGTGATGCCCTGTTCCCGTTCGGCGCGCAATCCGTCGGTGACCAGGGCGAAATCGATGTAACCGTTATTTCCGGCGGCGGCCGATGCGGCGCGTACGGATGCGAACTGATCTTCGAAGATCGAGCGGGTGTCGTGGAGGAGGCGGCCAATGAGTGTGGATTTGCCGTCGTCGACGCTGCCGGCGGTGAGGAATCGGAGAAGTTCGCGTTCAGCCATGTATTTATGGATAGACCCCCGCGCTTACGCACGGGGCTTAAAAATAACCCTCACGCTTTTTCAGCTCCATGGATCCGTCGCGGTCGTGATCGATGATACGATTCTCGCGCTCGCTGCGCACGGCCTGCTCGAGCTCGGCGATGATTTTGGGCACCGTATCGGCGCTAGAGCGGATGGCGCCGGTGCAGTAGGTGCATCCCAGGGTTCGCATGCGGCAGAGGATACGCTGGGGAGCTTCGCCGGGCGCGAGCGGAGGGTTGTGCTCGACCGGAATGAGTTGGCCGTTGCGCACCAGGACGTCGCGTTCCTTGGCGAAATACAGGGGCACCACGGGAATGTTTTCGCGTTCGATATAGCGCCAGATGTCGAGCTCAGTCCAGTTGGAGAGCGGAAAAACGCGCATGGTTTCGCCGGAATCGATGCGGGGGTTGAACAGATTCCAGAACTCGGGGCGCTGATGGCGAGGGTCCCATTGGCCGAAGGAATCGCGGAGGGAGAAAATGCGCTCCTTGGCGCGGGAGCGTTCCTCTTCGCGGCGCGCGCCGCCGATGGCCGCTTCGACGCGATGTTCCTTGAGCGCATCGAGGAGGGCGCGCGTTTTGAGCAGAGAACAGCACTTGCTGACGCCCAAATCGAAGGGATTGGCGCCATTTTCGATGGCGGCGCGGTTGGTGTGGGCGATGAGGCGGACGCCGAGCGCGGCGCAGGTGCGGTCGCGGAACTCGATCATCTCGCGGAATTTATAGGTCGTGTCGATGTGGATCAGGGGGAAGGGAAGGGGCGCCGGGGCGAACGCTTTTTGGGCCAGGCGCAGGAGCACCGAAGAATCCTTGCCGATCGAATAGAGCATGGCGGGGCGGGCAAATTCGGCCGCGACTTCGCGCATGATGAAGATGCTCTCGGCTTCCAGGGCGTCCAGGTGGGAAGTTTCAAACACGCCTGTTTTTATGATGCGGAAAAGAGAGCGTCGCGCGCAACTGGAAAGAGTCCAGCGTCCGGACGCTCGAAGGGCGTTGGCAGCACGGTCCCGCGCTATTCCGATCTTTCAGTCTGCGGCTTCGGCTCGCGCGCGAGCGCGGGGGGTGGGAGCTTGTTGATCTCGAACCAGAACCACTCGACCGCGGCCATCAGCTCGTAGGATTGCTCGAGCGTGGAGGGCTTGGTGATGTAGCAGTTGGCACCCGCCTGATAGGCGCGCTTCACATCGGAGGGCGCCGAGGAGTTGGTCAGCACGATGACCGGGACGCTGGCGATTTCGATGTCCTCATGGTGACGGATCTGGCGGAGGGTCTCGAAACCGTCAAGGCCCGGCATGCTCAGGTCCAGAAAAATCAGGTCGGGTTTGGGAGCTTCCGCGAAGTAGCCATGGCGATTCAGATACGCCATCGCTTCCCATCCGTCTTTGACCACTGTCAGAAGATGACGGACAGCCCAGGTGCGAAGAACTTCTTTGAACAGGTGGGCTTCCGCGAGCGAATCCTCGACCAGCAATAGTTGATAAACGTGATCCGACATGACCTGGGCTTGTTAGCTGTTACGGATGAGCGCTTTCATTAGATTACTCCCTATCCGGTCACATTTCGAATTTTTTTGAACAAAATTCATTGCGGAGTTTTTTCGAGCTGCTGCTTAGCCCAGACGCGGGCGGGATTCAATGCGACGGCGCGCTCGAACTGTTTCCGCGCTTCCTCGTTGCGGTTCGCTTTTCTGAACGCCAGCCCCAGCCACATATGCGCATCGGCGGAGGAAGGATCGAGCTCCAGGGCTTTTTGGAAATCCTTCATGGCCAAATCGTTACCGCCTCCAAATTGAGGCGGCAAATAATAATAGCCGACGCCGCGGGCGATGTAGTTCTGTACGGATTTGGGATCGAGCTGGACGGCCTTGTTGACCTCTTCCTGCGCGCAGCGGCCATATTTCAAGCCTTGAAGAATGTTGGCGGAAATCGCCTGGCCGCAAAGGGTTCCGTAGATGCGGTGGTACTCGGCGTCGCCAGACTTGAGGGAGACGGCGCGCTCGGCGGCTTTGATGCCGGCTTCAGCGGCGGAGTGGGCCTGATTTTTGTCGCGCAGCTCGATGGCGACCTCGGCGAGGTAGGAGTTGGCGATGGCGGCGCGATATTGCGCAGCGGGGTCGTCGGGCTGCTTCTGCGCGTCGGCGAGGGATTCGGCGGCGAAGCGTTCAAGCGCGGCGCGATCCTGGGTGTCGCGGGCATTCTGCAGATCGCCGGCGCCGAGCAGGCAGGCGAGGGTGAGGAACGGGATGGCCACTCGCATAGACCTTTATTTTATCGCCCAGTAAGACTCAGCCGGCGGCGCCGGGAGAACAACAATATTTTCGGCCGGGAAGGGAGGCGGATTTCCGATTCATTTGTGTGTTTCGGGAAGCTGCTGCGGCAGCACCGATTCGCGCTCGACTTTACCTTTGAGCGCCTCGGTCACGGAAAGGTGATTGGCTTCGAGGGTCAGGCCGAGCACCTGGTTGAGCGCGACGCGCGATTGCTGATAGGTCCGCAGCGCGGAGATTTCGACGTACTGCGCGGCGATGAGCGCGCGCTGCGCGGCGATGATGTTGTCGATGGTGGAGCTGCCCAGACGGAACTTCTGCTGCTCCTTATCGAGCAGATCCTGCTGGAGCGCGCGCGTATCGGCGGCGTTGGAGTAACGGGTGCGGGCCTGGCGCAGCGCGATCACCTGGTTGGAAATGTCCACCACCATCTGGTTGCGATTGCGGCGTTCGACCAGGTCGCCTTGGGTGATGGTCAACTGGTCGATGCCGTAGTCGGCCTGCGCCACCTGGTTGCGGATGGGGCTGGTGAAATAGGCGTAGGTGGTGAAACTCTTGTAGTCATCGCGGAAAATCTGGCCGAGCGCGGTTCCCAGGCCGCCGATGAATCCAGGCGCGGAGCGCAGCGGCGAAAGCGGATTCTGCTGGCCGGCCTCGGCGAGGTTGGTCTGATACGCGTATCCGATGAGGGTGGGGAGAACGGCGTTCCTGGTGCCGAGCGCGCTGAGGGCCTGGTATTGATCGTTAAGCTTGTCGAGTTCGACGTCGGGACGGTTGGCGAGCGCGGTGGCGACGAGCTGGCGCAGCGGCGGAAGCTGGTCGGTTTGGGGAACCTCGATCTGATCGAGCGGAATGATGGAGGCTTCGGCGAGCAGCGGATCGGCGACTCCGTCGCGGCTGATCAGGTCTTTGAGATTCGTTTCGGTCTGGCTGAGGGTCTGCTGGGAAATCGCCAGGTCCTGCTTGCGCGTGGAGACCTCGGACTCGGCGCGATAAATGTCGGCGCCGGCGATGGCGCCGAGCTCGATCTGGCGCTGCGTGTCGTTGTAGAAATTCTGGGCGAATTCGAGGGCGGCTTGTTTGGCCTTCAAATCGTCGTAATCGGCGACCAGTCCCCAGTATTGATTGGCGACATTGGCCACCATGTTGAGCAACTGCGATTTGAAGGTCACGTTGGCGGAGATCACCTGGTTTTTCGCCATATTGATATAGCGCGCATTGAGGCCGACGCCGAAGCCCTGGAGGAGATTGTGGCGGAGGTAAATGGAAACGGCGGGCGCTACGGAAGGATTGAGAATATCGCTGGGCGCGTCTTCCTTGAGGTACTCTTCGTTGGCCTGAATCTGAACGGTTCCACCGGTGAGCAAGCCTTCCTGAACGTAGTTGGTGAATTTGTGAATGGAATCGACCAGCGCGTTGCTTCCGGCGAGCACGGGGTCGGGGTAGAGATTGGTTTCGTGCGACCAGGTCATGGCGCTTTGAAACGTGGGATCGAGGTTGGGGGTGACGGAGCCGATCTGCTGGATGGTCGTGTTGTTGTTGCTCGCTCCCGCGCCGTTAGAGTTGGTGAGGAGTCCGGCGGCCTTGGTGGCGCCGTTGACACCCTGGCCGCTGGTGATCAGGTTGCTCGATCCGGTTCCGGCAGGGACGCCGCGCAGGGGTCCTCCGGCTTGCTGGCGCTCGACGTACCATTCGGCGTTGAGCGGGCCATAGCGGTCGATTTGCAGGTCGAGATTATTTTCGATGGCGAGCGCGATGGTGTCCTGGAGGGTCAGGTACAGTTTGCCGGCGCGAATGAGGGAACGGATGCGTTCGGAGTTGGAGAGGAGCACCGGACCGGGGGTCGCGGCCTTGTAGGGACGGATAAGGACGGGACCGGTGGGGCGTGCGACGAAAGGCTCCTGTGCGTGCAGTTGCGCGAACAGGCAGGCATACGCCGCGGCGATGGCGAGGGACTTGCGGAGGGCGGATTTTTCAGCTCTGCGGTTGTGTTGGAGCGAGGCGGAAGCCTCGCGCGGGCTAAAGCCCGCCGTCCGGACGTGATGGAAATATTTCATGGCTGTGTGCACCTATTGCTTCACCTGCGGAAGATTTTCGGGAAGCGTGGAGGGGCGCGCGACGCGGCCGGTTTTGGCTTCCTCAAGCGAGATGTGGTTGACTTCGAGCGTGCGGCCGAGGGCCTGATCGAAAGCGGTTTTGGCGTGGGTGTAATTCGCCATGGATTCGACTTCGGCGGTCTGATCGGTGGCCAGATCGCGCTGCGCCTGGACCACGGTGGCGATGCTCGATTCGCCGAATTTGAAGCGCATCTGCTCGGCCTGGAGGGTTTGCTGTTGAAGCACGCGCGTGGCGACCGCGGTTTCATACCGGGCGCGCGCCTGCTGCAGGCTGACCACGGCATTTCTCACATCCACGCGAACCTGGTTCATCACGCGCTGGAGTCCCAGCTCGCCGGTGCGGACGGTGAGCTCGTCGGCGACGTAGTCGGCTTGGGGGGCGCGGTTACGGAACGGGATATTCAACTGCACGCTGGCGGTGTAGTTGGGATAATCGCGGCGGAAAATCTGGCTGATCAGATTCCCGTAACCGCCGACGGTGGTGGGAGCGGGTATCCCCAGGCCGGGAAGAATCCCCAGCACATTGGGATCTCCCGTCAGGCCGCCGTTGTTGAGATCGACCACGGCGTTGAGCGTGGGAAGCAGCGCGTTTTTGGTTCCGGCGAGCAGGATTTTGTCGCTATCGAGGTTGACCTTGGTGTATTCGACTTCAGGACGGTGGGCGAGCGCTTCTTCGGTCAGTTGGCTGACTGCCGGCAGGTTCTCCTTTTCGGGAATGACGATGTGGTCGAGCGGGATGACATGAACGTCGTCGAGGGACGCGCTGGCGATTCCGGTACGGCTGAGGGCGTTCTTGAGAACGGTTTCCTGCTGGGCGACGTTGGTCTGCGCGATCAGCAGATCCTCCTTGCTCTGGGAAACCTGCGCCTGAGCGCGGGTGACCTCGATTTCGGGAAGCGTACCGAGCTCGGCCTGGTGCTTGTTGTCGTCGTAAAGCTGCTGGGCCGCGTCGAGGGCCTGCTGCTTGATGCTCAGATCCTGGTCGAAGCTGACCAGGTCCCAGTAAAGATTGAGAACCGCGGAAACGGTGGTGATCACCTGGAGCTGGAAGTTATAGTCGCTGACCTTCTCGTTGTTTTTCGCGACGCGGATGTAGCGGTTGTTCACCGGCCGGCCCCAGCCTTGCAGCAAGGGCTGGGTGATGGTGAGATCGATGTAGCCCGAGGTGAACGGGTTGAGCACGTAGGCCTGGCTGTTGATTTCGGTGCGCTCGCTGAAAAATTGCGCGGTGAAGCTGGTGCCGGTGGTGAAGGATTCCGAATAGCCGTAGTTGAAAATGCGGT
>JASHWA010000225.1 GCA_030044325.1 Bryobacteraceae bacterium | reverse complement strand
GCACGCCGGTCGAGGAAGCGGCGAGGATCTCGATTCCGATTTTCACTGCTCGTGCGGGGCGAATCCGCCGCGATTCATGACGCTGCGAGCCGCCTGGTCGTTATCGGGCGCGACATAAAAGAACGCGCCTACGCGCTCGCTGCGAAAAATGATGCCGCCGTGGTATTTATCCGGCTCGACCAGATAATCGACGCCGGCTTCGCTCAATAATTTTTCGAGTTTGAGCGCTTCCTTCAAGCGCCGCGCGATATACAGGAGATTCAGCTCCTGCTCGCCGAAAAAATCGGGTTCCCTGCGCAATTTCTTAAACTCCCTTGACGCGGTTGGCAAAATTTTCGAAGCCCTCCGCGTTGTGCTGCTTCAGGCGATCCTCGAACGCCGTGGCCACGGCCTCCAGATTCCTCAAATAGGCGGGATCTTTGTAGGCGGTGCGCATTTCGGCGATGATCGGCTGGAGGCGCAGCCAGACGAACAACAGCTCACGCCCGCTTTCGAAAAAAAGCTCCTGGTTGAGCACACCGCAGGTGACAAACGACGCGACCATCTCCCAATACGTGGTCACCTGGCGCGCGAAAGCGTTGTTTTCCGAGCCGCGCGGGCACAACGTGTTGTATTCGACCAGCGTTTTTACGCGAAAATTTTCCGAAAACCAGGCGCGGGCCGCGCGCAAACGGTCCTCCCGCCGCAGGTCGTACAGCTCGAGAATCAGCCTCGCGTCCTCGTATGTCGGCTGTTGCATACATTTCAGGGTAACGTAGCTTGAGAATTCCCGCGAGCCAAACGCACAAAATGTCAATGACCAATTCCGACGAGCGGTTGCACTGGCTGGCGTTGCGCATGGTTGCGGGCCTGGGAACGCGCAAAGCGGTTCAATTGATCGAGATTTTTCGAACACCGCAGGCCATTTTCCGGGCATCGCGGAGCGAACTCCAAAGCGCCGGGTTGCCGGCCGGGGTCGCGCAGAGCATTGCGAGCGGCTGTGCGTTTGAGGATGCGGCCGATCAGCACAAGAAGCTCGCGGCGGCGGGAGCGGCGCTCGTTTCCATCAACGATTCCGAGTATCCGCCGCGATTGCGCGAGATTTTCGACCCTCCCCCGGTTCTATTCGCGCGCGGCCGAATCGAGCTGCTTCAGACCTTGATGCTGGCGATCGTCGGGACGCGCCGCCCGACGGCCTATGGAACCACCGCCGCCGCGCGCCTCGCGAAGGATCTGGCGGTCGCGGGGCTGACGATAACAAGCGGGATGGCGCGCGGCATCGACACGGCTGCGCATCGAGCCGTTCTCGAAGCCGAAGGCGATACGGTCGCGGTATTCGGGTGCGGCGTAGATGAGCTGTATCCTACTGAAAATAAAAAGCTTCGCGATCAAATCGTGGAAAAAGGGTTAACCATATCCGAATTTCCGATGGGAACGCCGGGCTATCCTCAGAATTTTCCTGTCCGGAATCGAATCATCAGCGGGATGAGCGCGGGCGTGCTGGTGGTGGAGGGTGGCGAATATTCGGGATCGGCGATCACCGCGAAGCTCGCAATCGAGCAGGGGCGCGAGGTGTTCGCGGTGCCGGGGAATATCACTTCGAAGATGAGCTGGGGGCCGAATCTGCTGATCAAACAGGGCGCCAAGCTGGTGCAGGAATGGAACGACGTAGCCGTGGAATTGAAGCCCGAGGAACGGCGGAGGCTGGTGGATCAGTGCCGCAATCGATTGAAAATAGATGGGAAAGAGGAAAATGAATCCGCGCCAGCCATCCCGGCATCGATTGGTTACGGGGGCATGAATCCGGTGGCCCGGGCGGTTTTAGGTTCGCTTCGGGCTGACGCGCCGGTGGGGCTGGATCAGCTTGTGGAAACGGTTCCCGGCGCCTCTTCATCCGAGATTATCGCGGTATTATTCGAGCTGGAACTGGCCGGTCTGGTCCGGCAGGTTCCGGGCAAGAGTTTTCTGCGAGTTTGGGCGGATTGACATCCCGGTCTGCGGATCATGCTAAGATTTCGGGCAGGCTGTACCTCGCGCCCGGGCAGGCAGCCGGTAGTTGAAACCTTCTTAAATCCATTTTTGATAAGAGCGCACTTATATGGCAAAAAATCTCGTGATCGTCGAGTCGCCCGGAAAGGTGAAAACGATCGGGAAGTACCTTGGAAAACAGTACCTGGTGAAAGCTTCGCTGGGCCACGTGAAGGACCTTCCGAAAAAGGACCTGGCCGTCGATGTCGAACATGACTTCACCCCCGTTTATGAGGTGATCGAAGGCAAAAAGAAGCTGATCGCGGACCTGAAACAGGCAGCCAGGAAGGCCGAAACCGTGTATCTGGCGGCCGATCCGGACCGGGAAGGCGAGGCGATCTGTTTCCATTTGCAAGAGGAATTGCAGGATCGCAAAAACGGGCCGCGGATTCTTCGCGTGATGTTCAATGAAATCACCAAGAACGCGGTCCAGAAGGCGTTTGAGACGCCGGTTTCGGTGAATCTGCACCTGGTGGACGCGCAGCAGGCGCGCCGCGTGCTCGACCGGCTGGTGGGTTACAAAATCTCGCCGCTTTTGTGGGATAAGGTGCGGCGCGGGCTTTCAGCCGGACGCGTACAGACCGTTGCGCTGCGCCTGATCGTCGAACGCGAGCGCGAAATCCGCGCTTTTGAGAAGCGCGAATACTGGTCGATCGACGTGAGCCTGGCGGCCAGGAAGCCGCCGGTGTTTTCGGCGCATTTGGCCAAGAAAAACGACGAGAACGTCGAGATTCCGAACGAAGCCGCAGCTCAATCGATCGTTGCGGCGCTCGACGGAACGCAGTACGTCGTCAAATCGGTCACCAATCGCGAGAAGCGGCGCAATCCGGTGCCGCCGTTCATTACATCGACCCTGCAGCAGGAAGCGGCTCGCAAGCTGCGGTTC
>JASHWA010000224.1 GCA_030044325.1 Bryobacteraceae bacterium | reverse complement strand
TCCAGGTGCTCTTCCAACGGAGGACGGGATCGGCCTATAGGGGTTTTCTAGATAAATCGCCGAGCGGGCCTGCGTGCGTTGGATGTCCGCCGGTACAGGACCGGTGCCAAGCCGTTGCGGCGCAAATCAAGCGGCCGGTCGCGTCGACGACCGATATCAAATTCGGCTAAAGGATCCGGATCCAATAAATTTTCGAGTCGCGCCAGCAATGGCGCGGGTAAAACAACATCGACAACATCGACGAGCCGCGCGAGCAATGGCGCGGGTAAAACAACATGCAACGCCCCGCGCGGGTAAAAACGGCAAGCCCCGCGCGTAAGCGCTGGGGTAACCAGTCGTAAACAGTTCGTCGTCGCGAGCAGCCCGTTCCACCACACCCGGGGGCGAACCACGAACCACGACGAACCCCTACAGCCGATTCACGTCCATTCACGATCCCTAAAATTGGATACCCTTGCCAACCCACTATTTTCCAAGTTTCTTCGCCGGACTAAGGGTTCTAAGAAATATTGTTACGCGTTACCTGGGTAAGAATCTAACTGACAAGGAGGGATTAGATGTCGCGTTACGAGAACGCCGTTATTCCTGAGGAGCTTACCCCCGAAGCGATTCAGAATGAGGTGGAACGGATACTGGCAAGCGAGAAATTCGCCAGGTCCAAACGCCTGCGCAGCCTGCTCCGTTTCACCGTCGCGCAGACACTTCAGGGCAACGCGGACATGCTGAAGGAGTATGTGATCGGCACCGAAGTTCTGAAAAAGCCCGATTCCTACGACCCCCGCAGCGATTCCCTGGTTCGCGTGCTCGCCAGCCGTCTGCGCGTCAAGTTGAAGGAGTATTACAGCGACGGCGGCAGCGAAGATCCCCTGGTCATCGAATTTCCCAAGGGAAAATACGTTCCCAAGTTCCAGCGCCGGGAACAGCTTCAGACGGAAGTCGAGAAAAAGCTGCGCGCCCGCAATGCTTATTCGCAAGGCCGCTTCGTCTCGACCAGGTTCAACGAACCATCGCTCGCCGAAGCCGCGGCCCGCTTTGAAGAAGCCATCGAGGCCGATCCGGATTGGCCGCAGGCGCATATCGGGCTCGCCTATATTTACGCGTTCCAGGCGATTCTCGGATACCGTCGCCCGCGTGAAACCTGGCCGTTGGTGCGCGCCCAGGCGGACGCCGCATTGCAGCTCGATGAGATGTCGGCCGACGCCCACATCCTTCTGGGACTGGCCTGCGCGCTGTTTGAATGGCGCTGGCGCGATGCCGAATCGCACTTCCTCAAGGCCATCGAGCGCGACACCTATTCCGGCGCCGGCCGTTTGTGGCGCGCCTTCGCCGGGCTCATTCCCACCGGTAAACTGACCGCGGCCGGCGAGGAGCTGGTGAAAGCGCACGAGCTCGCCCCCGCCGCGTTTCTCGACGAAGCTCACCTGCTCACCCTGTACCTCTCCGAACAGCACGAATCGGTGCTCCGCATGACCGAACAGGCCTCGGATTCGGCGTCGATGCCGGCCTGGCGCCAATGGCTGCGCGGCTGCGCGCTCGCCGCCGTCGGTCAGCCGCAGCAGGCGATCGCTGTTCTTTCCGAACATCACGGCGACCCGCGCATGATCGCCACCCTCGGCTTTATCTGCGGACAGGCCGGCGAGCATGACAAGGCCCACGACGCGATCGCCTTGTTAAAGGATCGCAGGGATCGCGGAAGGTGGAGCTCGCACTACGATTTCGCCGTCATCCAGACCGGACTGGGCAATCGCAATGAGGCGCTGGCGCTGCTCCAGGAGGCCTTGCGCGAGCGCGAGCCGTGGTTGGTCTTCCTGACCCTCGATCCGCGCCTGAGCTCGCTGCGCACCATGCCCAAATTCACCGGCCTCGCGCGCCGCATTCTGCTGACCGAATCCGAATCCGCCTACACTCACGGCGTCGCCGCCGTCTAGGAGGCGCGCGAGCCGCGCCGGCAATGGCGCGGGTTCTCGGGAAATTCGGAGAAATTCGGGGGAGAAATTCGGAGAAATTCGGAGAAATTCGCGGGGGGAAAATTCGGGGCCTCCATAGGACGCCCCCGATTTCCCGATGCGTGTCACGTCAGACTGTCCCGCATGCCCCCCGATTCCCCCCCGATTTACGATTTACGATTTCCGATTTCACTGCACGGCTATGATGTCAACTTCACGAAGGTCACCCAATGAGGCTCTTCAAGGGTGTCCCCTTCGGCCCTATCGACGCGGGCTGTCGAAGGCGATCATCCAACCGTCCAAAGACATCTGGCCCGTGACCCTCTTGCCGTCGCGGATGAACGAGTCAAAGACGTATGGAAGGCCGTCGGATGTCATCGGCTCTGGCCCGCCAGTTACCTGAAAGTGCAAATGGGGCGCGGGTGCGCCCGAGTTGCCAACCAGACCGAGGGGGTCCCCAGCATGGACCGTGTCGCCCTGCTTCACTTGCACCGACCCCGGTTGCAGGTGGAAGTAAGAGGCGAACTTGCCGCCGCCCAAATCGAGGACCACTCGATTTCCGCCCAGATTGGCGAGGGTATCCGGAAGAGCGTTGGCTTATTGGCTTGGCCGGGATTATCGGGAACATCGTTTCGCACGAAAATGACGCGTGCGTCTGCCACCGCAAACACGACGGCTCCGTAACATCGATAATTGTGGACCTCCGTTCGGTCCCCGTGGACCAATTCGCCGTCTTCGTATGCCCTGTTAAAGTCGATTGCGAAGCGTTGGGGAACGAGTTGGCGCCCTTCGAACTGAAGTACGCCCGCAGTGTGGTGATTGTTACTCCCGGGCCCCGCCAACACGACCCAGGAATCGCCTCTGACGGGAGGGCGCAGGCGGAGAAGATTTTTCTCGACCGGAGTACCGGGATAGCGAACCACGGTGTCGTGTGAGTCGCCTCCAACGCGGAAATGGATGCGATGGTCGACCTTTGATGGAAGGGGATTCGTCACCGCCGACAGGATCATCGTCGTAGTTTGCCTGGGACCGACCACTGCGGTCTGGCCGCTGCCCGCAGCAAATATCCCGTCCAGCGCATTGCCTTCGACGGTCGCCAGCAGGATATCGCCAGCCAGAACGTCGACCGCCTTGATCGTGACTGGCCTGCGCCAAAGGAAACTCGGCGCGTCCAGCATTTTCTATTTACGCGGAGTTCTCCAAGGGAAAATTTCAGTAGCAGAAGGGGACATCTGGCCCACACGCGGCAACAGGTCGATCGGCTGGACACGATTTTCCGCCAGCTCGACAAGTCGCCGCAACGGGAAACGTGCGAGGCGATGAAAGGGCTGCTGAGGGAAGGCGAGGAGATGGTGGACGCCAAGGGAAACCCGGATGTTCGACGCCGCGATCATCGCGGCGGCGCAACGCGTGGAGCACTACCAGATGGCCGGCTACGGCACCGCCCGATCAATCACGCAGCACCTCGGCTACGGCGAAGCGGTACGGCTGTTGCAGAGGACGCTCGATGAGGAGAAGGAAGCCGACCACAAGCTCACCGAGATCGCGGAGAGCCAGGTCAATATTCACGCGCTGCTTTAGGGCGGGCAGTTGGGAAGTGGGCAATAGGGAGTCGGTTTTCGAGTACCACTCCCTACTACCTCCTACGCCAGCAGCCCGCCATGCCCCAGGCCTGCGACTTCCCAGCCGGACAGGCGATAGCGGGCGAGCATCGGGGGGAGGATAAGATCGACGACGTTCGATTTCGCCGAGCGGTAGCATCCCGGCGCCGAAACGATGGGGATGTCATCTTTATAGGCGAGCAGAAGCAGGTTGCCCGGCTCAACCGGCGCGAGGAAGCGCTCGACGTGGCATCCGATCCTGACCATCGCGCGGCCCACCACGTCCTCGGGTCCGGCCGGCGCGGTGGTGGAGGCGATCAGAATCATGGAGGGATTGGCGCGCAGCAGATGTTGCAGGCTGCGCGATACCGATGTATCTTCCTCGATGCAGGAAAGCGCGAAAGCGGGCGAGGTGCCAAACCGGTCCAGCCTCTGCCGGACAATCGGCTCGAATAACGTGCGGGCGCGATCGCCCTGGATTGGGTCGCTGTACAGGATCGCGACCGACGGATTGCGAAGGGGACGGGCCTGAAGAATGGGACCGCGCTCGCGCAAAACGTTGATCACCGCCTCCAGTTGCGCCTGTGCCACCGCGAACGGCGCGCTTTTTACCGTCGCGATGCGGTCGCCGGCTCTGGCGAAAGTGAAATTGGGGATGGTCGCCGTGACAATGCTCGAGATGCAGTTGAGCTGCTTGAGCAACTCGTCGTCTACCAGGACGCAGCAGTCTTCGGTTGCAAACAGGTTGGCGCGCCCGCCGGCGGCCAGGCGGATTTCCACCGCGCCGCAGCCCATCTCCCGGCTTGCCTGGCACACTGCCTCATCCTCGGGAATCTCGCCGCTCTCCAGTTCGGTCACCCACACCTGGTCGAGGCCCTCGGTTTCGAGCAAGCGCACGTCTTCCTCGCTCAACACGTGTCCTTTCGCAAGCAGCTTGCGCCCGCCGGGGCGAAAGATCGTGCAACAAAGGATCCGGCCCATCGATTCCTTTACATCGATCGTCTGAGCTCTCATGCTTCCACCCCTCTCGCCCGGTCGGGAAACACAAATCCAGCTCCTCGCGGGCGGCCCAATAAATCTCGCCGGGATTTTCCCGGACCGTTGCTGAATAGTGGAATAATCGCACAAAAATTCTCATTTGTGAACTGTAATTTTTAAAAAAATCGTTCTTTTTTGGTTTCCGTTTTTGAAGTGCGCGGATGATCAACGAATGAGGGGAAGCTGAGGCAAATGCACCAGCTCCGGCGCTGGCGGATTGCGCTGTTCGCTTGGCTCAAATGTGGGTGAAATGGCGCGAATCTTGAGCCGTTTCAACATTGCAATTTCATCACAGGCTTGAAACTTGGGACAGCGCAGGCAATCTTTCCACGCTTTGAGCGGAAGCTCGCCGCGATCAACCTCTTCAAATCCCATTTTGCGAAAAAAACCGTCCACATAAGTGAACGCGAAAAGGGACTCGAGTTCGTGCATAACTGCTTCCTGCTCTAGCGCTTGAACCAGCATCTTGCCGATGCCGCGGGTCTTCAGTCCCGGTTCGACCGCGAGGCTCCGGATCTCGCCCGCCGACGATGTATAAAAATGGAGCGCGCCGCATCCCACCAGCCGCCCGCCCGCTTCCGTATCGATCGCAACCATGAAATCGCGGATGTTCTCGGCCATTTCGAACTCGGTTCGCGGAAGCATGATGCCGCCCTTCGCGTAGGAGTTGATTAATCCCAACAAAGCTGGAATATCGGTGAGCGTGGCTTGTTTTATTTCAATCATTTATGCCAGTAATCGTCGTACCTATAGGTTCACCCGAGCGGATGTGGTCCATAATTGTCCTACACATTCCGGCGCAAATTCTGACTTCAACTTGCTTGTGGTGCATATTTTCCAGTCCGGAAAGAGCGGCTTCCAATTTGGCCTGCATTCCGCCGGTGGCGATGCCGGATTGAATGAGATCGCGCGCTTCGCGCGGAGTGAGTGTGGACCGAATCGCGCCGGAAGCATCGCGAACCCCTTCGACATCGGTGAGGAAAATAATTTTGTCGGCGCCGAACGCCCGCGCGCACGCGACCGCCATTTGATCGGCGTTGACATTATATATGTTGCCCGAGGGATCTCCGGCCACGCACCCGACCACCGGAAGATAGTTTTGATCAATTAAAAGACTCAGAAGCCGGCCGTCGGAATATGCCGGACGGCCTACGCAGCCGAGCTCGGGGTCGAGCAGCTCGGCATCGACGAGTCCGCCGTCAAGACCGGTGAGACCGACCGGGCAAGCGCCCGCCGCTCGAAAGGCTGCGACCAGCTCCGTATTCACGGTTCCGGCAAAAATCTTGAGCACTGCGTCGAGAATCTCGGGCGTGGTGACGCGCAGGCCGTTGACGAAGCGCGATTGGATGGCGCGTTCGGCGAGATAACGGGTCATCTGCCTGCCGCCGCCGTGAACCACGACGATCTGATCGTGGCGCGCGGCCGCGGCGATTTCGCAGGCCAGGCGCCCGCGCGATTCCGCGCCGTCGAGCAATGTTCCGCCGATTTTGACGAGGAGTTTCAATTTATAGCAATCCCGCCGTTTCCTCGAATCCGAGCGCCAGATTCATATTCTGGACGGCCTGCCCCGCCGCGCCCTTTCCCAGATTATCGATGGCCGCGACGATCACGGCGCGGCGCGAAGGCGCATCATATTGAAATCCGATATCGCAGAAATTCGTGTCCGAAATGGAGCGAATATCGGGAACATTTCCAGGCTCATACAGCCTTACGAACGGTTCTGCCGCGTAGCGGGCGTGATAAATGTCGAACAGAACGCCGGATGAGGAGACGTTTTTTGCTCGAAAATAGATGGTTTCGAGAATGCCGCGGTGGATGGGGATCAACTGCGCGGTGAAGCTCAGTTCGGACTCGCCGATTCCGGAGGTGCGCAGAATTTCGGGAACGTGGCGATGCTCCAGGATCGCGTACGTGGAAAAATTCCCGGTGACTTCGCAAAAGCTGGTTTTGAGCGTGGGCTTTCTTCCGGCTCCGCTCACGCCGGATTTGGCGTCGCAGACGATTCCGGCTTCGCGCTCGATGACGTCCGCGTCGATCAGAGGTTTGAGCGCGAGATTCGCGGCGGTCGGATAGCAGCCGGGGTTGGCGATCAGTTGCGCTTCGGCGATGCGCCCGCGGCAGAATTCGGGAAGGCCGTAGGCGGCTTGTTTGAGCAGACCGGGCTGAGTGTGGGGCTCGTGATACCAGCGCTCGAAGTTTTCGGCGGTGCCGAGGCGGAAGGCGCCGCTCAGGTCGATGACTTTTGCTCCGGATGCGAGGAGCGCGGGCGCGAGCTGCATGGAAACATCGGCGGGAGTGGCCAGGAACACGGCGGCGAGGCCTTCAGAACGCACAGCTTCGGGAGCGAATGGAACGCGCGGAGGGCCGGGATGGCCAACAGGGCGCGGGCGCTCCTCCTTTTCCAGGTGTTCGAGCAGAACGGGTTCGGCGCGGGGATGGCGGCTGAGGATGCGCACCATCTCGGCTCCGCTGTAGCCGCGGAAGCCGACGATTCCGGCGCGGATGGGTGAGTAATTATTCATCGGTCTGAATAATTATACTATAGCGGGTTTCCGGTCGGCGCTCGGGATGACGTTCCTCAAAAAAGGGGACAGACCGCTCTGTCCACTGATGGACGGCTCACCGCGGTTGCGGGCGTGGGGATTGGGACAGAGTGTCCCCTTCTTCCGCAGATTGTCGGCGTATCGGCATTTTTTTGGACCGACCAACGCGCTCCATTACTGTCGCGCCTCAGCCTGGCACCAAGACCGTGAGGCGTCGCGAAAGGGAACAATCGCGCGAGGCGCGGTGTCTTTTGACCCATGCAGGATCTTGCACTCGCGGTTCGTCTGCTGCGAAGGTCACCAGGGTTTACGGCGCTGGCGCTGGTGTGCCTGGCGCTGGGGGTGGGTGTGAACTCGTCGATTTTCAGCCTGCTCGATGCGGTTTATCTTCGGCCGCTGCCGGTCGAAAACGCCGGACGTGTGGTGGTGCTCAGCCGCGGAACGAGCCCGGTGTTCGGGTACGCCGAGTATCGCGCGCTGCGCGACCGGAACCAGTCGCTTGAGGGGTTGGCGATTTCGGACCCGGAGGAATCCGATTTGAGCTTTGAAGGGCGCGCGATGCTGATCGGAGCCGAGCCGGTTTCGGCGAATTATGCGGCGGTGCTGGGCGCGCGCACGATCCTGGGCCGGTGGTTCACGCGCGAGGACGAGCCGGCGGCGGTGATCAGCTATCGCGTGTGGCAGGAGATGTTTCATGGCGATGCGGGCGTGCTCGGCAAGATGGTCCGGTCGGAATCGCATGCTTACACGGTGGTGGGAGTTGCGCCGCCGGAGTTCGCGGGGATTTATGCGCCGCTGCGCATCGATCTGTGGGTGCCGTTCCGATACTGGGCAGGGAGCGATGCCGACCGGCGGCGCGGAATGCTGTTCGGATGCTTGAAGCGCGGCGTGGCCGTCGCGCAGGCGGGCGCGGAGGTCAACGCGGTCGCGGCGCTGGTTCGTCGCGAGAATCCGGAGATCGATAAGGATGCGGCAGCTCCGCTGTTGATGGAACGTGTGCGGGGGGTGCCGAATCCGGCGGGGCGGCGGCAGGCGAGGCCGGTGCTGATTCTGATGATGGTGGTGGTGGCGCTGGTGCTGTTCATCGCGTGCATGAACGTCGGGAATCTGCTGGTGGCGCGCGGGGTGGGGCGGCAGCGGGAGATCGCGGTGCGATCCGCGTTGGGGGCGGGGCGGGCGCGGGTGCTGCGGCAGTTGATGACGGAAAATCTGACGCTCGGGTTGCTGGGAGGCGCGGCCGGGGTGGTGGTGGCTGCGATCACCAATCGTATGTTGATCGCGGCGCTTCCACTGCTGCCCTCGGGCGAACTGTTTCGGATCGATCTGCCGCTCGATTTTCGGGTGCTGCTGTACACGGGGTCGATCGCGCTGTCAACCGCGCTGGTGTTCGGACTTCTTCCCGCGCTCGAATCCAGCCGTTCGGATCTGGCGGTTGTTCTAAAAGGCGCGAACATTGCGGGCGGACGGATGCGGCTGCGCACGGCGATGCTGACGGGCCAGATCGCGGTTTCGCTGGTGCTGCTGCTGACGGCGGGCTTGTTCGCGCGATCGATTGTGCGGCTGCACAACGCCGATCCGGGATTCGCGAGCGCGAATCGGATTTACGCTCCGGTGTTTCTGCCGTCGCCGCAGTTCACGCCTCGATCGGGGCGGGTTTTTTACGATCGGATGCTCGCGCGGCTGCGCGCGATGGGAGGAGTTCGCAGCGCGGCGCTCACTACCCGGCTGCCGTTGTATGCGGCTGGGATTGCAGGGACGTGCGTGGCGCGCGATGGCGACCGTCCTGCGCCAGGAACGACGTTTACCATCGACAGAGGTTTTCTCGATACCGTGCGGATTCCGCTGGTCGAAGGGCGCGACTTTGCGGTGACGGATAAAGCCGATGGGCCGGCGGTCGCGATTGTGAATCAGACCCTCGCGCGGCGGCTGTGGCCGGGGCAATCGGCGATCGGGCGGACGTTTCAGGCGGGGTGTGACCATCCGCGGACGCTTCAGGTTGTGGGCGTGGCGCGGGATTCGAAAATTCGTTCGATCAATGAAGTGACGCTGCCGCACGTGTATCTGCCGTTCTCGCAGGCTTACGAGGGCGGGATTGTGTTTGTGGTGGTGGAGACGGCGGGCGATGCGGGCGCGCTGATCGAGCGGGTTCACGATGCGCTGGTTTCGGCCGATCCTGATTTTCGGACATACGGTGTGCGGCGTTTGAGCGATTCGCTCGATGGGTCGTTGTGGCAGGTGCGGTTCGAATTGTGGGTGCTGGGGATTCTGGGCACGCTGGCGCTGGGGCTCGCGGCGGTGGGGATGTATGGAGTGCTCGCGTATCATGTGACGGCGCGGACGCGGGAGATCGGGATTCGCGTGGCGCTGGGCGCGCGGCCGCGCGAGGTGGTGCGGCTGGTGGTGGCGCAGGGACTGCGGGTGACGATTGCGGGGATCGCCATCGGTCTGCTGATTTCGGCGCTTGCGTCGCGGCTGCTGGCGACGATTTTGCAGGGGGTGAGCCCGACGGATGCGGTCACGTGGTCGGCGGCGGTGGGGGTGTGGATCGTGGTGGCGCTGGCGGCGACATGGTTACCGGCGCGGAGGGCGACGCGCGTGGAAGCGATGGTCGCGCTGCGGGAGGAGTGATGTCTGGGCGCGATCCGCATTACAATGCCGGTATGCGGGACTGCGCCGGTTGCGGCCCCGATTTGAGACTGGTCCACTGACCGCTTGCCAACACTCACACTCACGACTGCATTTGAAGCGATCGCCGGGGCGCTGCTGATCGGGCTGCTGATCGGGGCGCAGCGCGAGGCCGCGGGCGGCGAGGAGCATCCGGGGCTGCGCGACTTTCTGCTGGTGACGCTGGCGGGCGGAATTTGCGGATTGATTCAGAATTCGTGGCTGGACGCGGCGGCGCTCCTGGGGATTGCGGCGATGTTCGCGGTGCTGCATTTCGAAAATCGCGCGCGGCGGACGGGGATCACCACGGAGCTGGCGGCGATCGCGGCGTTTCTGCTGGCGCTGTTCGCGGCGTCGCCCAGGTTCAATGGTCCCGAGTTCCATTGGGGGCGTCCGGTGGCGATCGGCGTGACCATCCTGGTGGTGGCGTTTCTCGAAGCGCGGGCGCGGCTGCACGCGCTGTTGCAGCAGACCATCAGCGAACAGGAGTTCAACGCGACGCTGTGGTTCGTGGCGGTGGTCATGGTGATTTATCCGCTGCTGCCGGAAGGGTCGTACGGTCCGTTTCATTTCTTCTCGCCGAAACAGGTGTGGGAGTTCGTGATTCTGATTTCGTCGATTTCTTATGTGGGGTATTTCCTCGAAAAATTTCTGGGCGAGGAGCGCGGGCTGTTTTACACAAGCATTCTGGGGGGCCTGGCGTCGACCACGGCGGCGACGCTCGAGTTCGGGCGGCGGAGCAAACAGAATCCGGACCAGACGCTGGGGCTGTGGCGGGCGTTCGTGGTGGCGAACACGGTGCAGTTTCCGCGGACGGCGCTGATCGTGGCGGCGGCGAGTCCGGCGATCCTGCGCGCGACGGCGCTGCCGCTGGCGGCGATGTTTGTATGCGGGGTCGCGCTCGAGCAGGTGTTGAAGCGCCTGCCGCACCAGCAGGTGACGGAGGTGTCGATCCAGCCGGGGAACCCGTTTCGGATCGTGCCGGCGCTGCGTTTCGGGCTGCTGTTTACGGCGGTGGTGCTGGTGAGCAAGGCGGCGACGGCGAAGCTCGGTGCGGGCGCGTTTATCGGGACCGGCCTGGTAGGCGGGCTGGTGGACGTGGCGACGGTGATCGCGCCGGCGGCGGACCTGGTGGGATCGGGGCGGCTGGGGCTGGATACGGCGGCGATCGCAGTGCTGCTGGCGCTGGGGTCGAACGCGGTTCTGAAAATTTTCGTGGCGTCGCTGGCGGGGACGCGGGGGTTCGTGCTGCGGGTGACGGGATCGTTCGTGCTGTGGGCGCTGGCGGGCGGGGCGGCGTGGTGGGTCGCGAAAATATTCATCAAAATTTGACCGGGGCGCGGGGCTAGGCTACCATAATTGTGCGGGGTGGAGCAGTCTGGTAGCTCGTTGGGCTCATAACCCAAAGGTCGGTGGTTCAAATCCACCCCCCGCAACCAACTTTAAGCTCCCTACAGTCAGCAAGTTGCGGCGATTTCGGAAGATTGGCAGACTCGCACTTTTTCGCCATTGTGCTAGAAATTGTGCTAATTTGCACGGGTTTTCGCTGCGGTTCGACGCCATCGCTCACGGTAAGCGACGCGTGGATGGCGAAGCGAAAGTCCTTACGATCTAGCAAGTTGCGTTCGATATGCGAAGTCAAGGATGTGACGACAGCGATCGATAGGATCAGCCTTGCGTTGGGGCAAAAACCCAATGGCCGCCTGCCGATGATTAGGACGGCCCAGAAAAGAGACGTGTGCACGACGACCGCGTGGGGCTCATTCACCGATAGCGTATTCGCCGCTTCGCTCGGGGACTCCACGTCGAAGGTCGTTGCGGAGTAGAATTGATCGAATTCCCGATGCCGCTATCTGCTGGCGACAAGCTCGGTCCCTACGAAATCCTCGCCGCGGTCGGCGCGGGTGGGATGGGCGAAGTGTATCGCGCCCGCGATACACGCCTCGGCCGCGATGTCGCGATCAAAATTTCCGCCGAACAATTCACCGAGCGCTTCGAACGCGAAGCGCGAG
>JASHWA010000223.1 GCA_030044325.1 Bryobacteraceae bacterium | reverse complement strand
CTCCGATGAAGAACATCGCCGGCTGCGCCTGGAACGCATCGCGGAGGAAGACGAGAAAGCGCTCGCGCCGGGCGATCGCGCGGTGCTCGACGCGTATGCGCGTGGAGTGAATTTTTATCTGGAAACGCATCGCGGAAAACTGCCGCTCGAATTCACGCTGCTCAATTATTCGCCCCGGCCGTGGCTGCGTAGGGATTCGATTCTCGCGGCCCTCGAGATGTATCGCACGCTCACGACGAGCTGGCGCCACGAGATCGAAAAGTTGCACATGCTCGAAAGAGGCGATCGCGCCAAGGTCGCTTATCTTTATCCGCCGCGCACGGGTTTCGAAATTCAGCCCGGATCGAACGCCTGGGCGATTTCCGGCGCGATGACAGCCAGCGGGAAGCCGATCCTTGCCAACGATCCGCATCTCGATTTCGGCATTCCGTCGACGTGGCACATGGTTCACCTGCGCGCAGCGGGATTGAACGTTTCCGGCGTCGCGCTTCCCGGCATTCCGGCGGTTATCATCGGGCATAATGACCGCATCGCGTGGGGCGTGACCAATCTTCAGTTCGACGTCGAGGATCTTTTTCGCGAGCAGATGGATCCGCAGAACGGGCGCTACGTCTTTCGCGGCGCGATCGAGCAGGCGCGGCTGGAGCGCGGCGCGATCGCGATCAAGGGCGCAAAACCGGAGGTTTTCGAGCAGTGGGTGACGCGCCACGGCCCCGTTTTTCTTTCCGATCAGAACATGCGCTACGCGCTGCGCTGGACCGCGGCCGATCCCCCGGACAGCCCTAACGGGCGGGGCTTCGAATTTCCGTTCTTGGATATCGATCGCGCGAGCAATTGGGGCGAATTCACCGCCGCCCTCGCGCGATTTCCGGGGCCGGGGCAGAATTTCGTTTACGCCGATGTGGACGGCAATATCGGGTATCACGCAACCGGTCATCTGCCCATTCGCCCGGCAGGCTGCGGCGGCGATGTTCCCGCCGAGGGCGCTGCGGGCAATTGCGAATGGGCTGGCTACATTCCCTTCGGCGATTTGCCCAGCTTTTTCAATCCGGCGAGCAATCGGATCGTGACCGCGAATCAGAATCCGTTTCCCGCGGATTACAAATATCCGGTGGCCGGGGATTTCGGCTCGCGATATCGGGCGCAGGAGATCGGAGCGATGCTTGCGCGCGGGTCCAAGTGGAAGGCGCAGGAGATGCTCGGCATTCAGAAGGACGTTTATTCCGCCTTCGACGATTTCTTGGCGAAGCAGATCGTCGCGGCGGTGGATCGGAAGAAGCCCGGCAATGCGCAGGTGCGCGACGCCGCGGCGCTGCTGCGGTCGTGGAGCGGGCAGGTGGAAAAAGGGACCGCCGCGCCGATGGTGGTCGAGCTCACGTATCGTTCGCTCAAGAAAGCCATCGCCGATCGCGCCGCCCCGGGGATCGCCGAGGAATACGATTGGCCGATGGCGCCGGAGATCGCCGAAAAAATTCTGCGCGAGCGGCCCGCCGCGTGGTTTCCGGATTATGATGGGCTGCTGGTCCAGTCGCTCGGCGAGGCGATCGAGGAGGGCGAGAAACTTCAGGGTTCGAAAATTTCACGCTGGGATTACGGGCAGATGAACGAATTGCGGATGGCGCATCCGGTGCTCGGCGAGCTGCCGCTGGTCGGGAAATATTTCGATATCGGGCCGGCGGCGATGAGCGGCGCGGGAACGACGATCAAGCAGACCACGCGGCGGCTGGGGCCGTCCATGCGCATGGCGGTGGATTTGTCGAACCTGGACGCCTCGTATCAGAACATCACGGCGGGCGAATCCGCGCAGCCGCTGTCGCTGCATTATAAGGATCAGTGGAGCGCCTATTACGGAGCCACCAGCTTTCCGATGCAGTTTAATCGCGTGGAGGCGAAAGCGGTGCTGCGGGTGCGGCCCGAGTGACGTCTTTTTCGAAAAAAAAGACGCGTGATACGCTTGTGTTCTATGCCTCTCGCCCACGCGATCATCCTCGGCATCGTCCAGGGACTCACCGAATTTCTGCCGATCAGCAGCAGCGCCCACCTGATCATCATTCCGTGGATTTTGGGATGGGATGACGGAGGGTTGACGTTCGACGTGGCGCTGCACGTGGGCACACTCGTCGCCGTGCTCGTCTATTTTTTCAAAGACTGGGTGCAGATTATCGCGCAGGGGTTCGGGCTGAGCGCCGGCCGCGACCCGGCCCTGGCGAAGAATCGCAGCCTGCTGTGGCTGCTGGCGGCCGGCACCATTCCCGGCGCGATTGCGGGCGTACTGTTTGAAAAACAGGCGGAGCATGCGTTTCGCAGCCCCTACCTGATCGCGGCCACGGCGATTGTGTTCGGGTTGATTTTATGGCTGGCGGATTCGGCCGGGCGGAAACAAAAGGACATCGCGCATGTTTCCCTGGCGGACGCCGTTGGGATCGGGACAGCGCAGGCGCTGGCCATCATTCCCGGGGTTTCGCGGAGCGGCAGCACCATCACCGCGGGCCTGTTTTGCAATCTCGACCGCACCGCGGCTGCGCGATTCTCGTTCCTGCTTTCGACGCCGATCATCGCGGGCGCGGCGCTCAAGAAATTCTACGACGTGCATAAAGCCGGCGGAATTCCGCACGACATGCAGGCGGCTTTCATCGCGGGAATCATCGCCAGCGCGATCACCGGCGGTCTCACCATCGCGTTCTTTTTGAATTTCCTGCGCCGCCGCTCGCTTTCGGCTTTTGTGTGGTACCGGATCATTTTCGGCATCGTCGTGATCGCTGCCGTCCTTTTCGGGATCAGGAAGTGACGCTTTAAAGTCCGCCCGTTTGGTTTGCAAACGAATCCGGCGTTGCGATAATGTAATTCAGCTTCATGGCCCGTTCCCAGCCGGACCTGCTCCTATTGCACGCGCCCAGCGTTTATGATTTCCGCAAGAAGTCGATCTTCTACGGTCCGGTCAGCGACCTGATCCCGTCTTCCACCGTTTTTGAGATGTACCCGGCCGGATTTCTGACCATGGTCGCGTATCTGCACGCCAAGGGAATGCGCGTGCGGGTCGCGAATCTGGCGGTCAGGATGATGAAGGACCGGCATTTCTCGGTGCCCGATTTCATTCGCAAACAGAAGCCCAAGGCCGTCGGGATCGATCTGCACTGGCTGCCGCACGCGCACGGCGCGCTCGAAGTCGCCAAGATCGTCAAAGAAATTCATCCCGATGTGCCCGTGATCTTCGGCGGACTCTCGTCCACGTATTTTCATCAGGAGCTGATCCAGTACAAGCAGGTGGATTACATTCTGCGCGGCGACAGCACGGAGGGTCCGCTGTACCAGCTTTTGACCGCGCTCGGCGACGGGGGATCGCTCGATTCGATTCCCAACCTGACCCACAAGCGCGGCGGATTGCCGCACGTCAATCCGCTGACGTTCTTGCCGTCCTCGCTGGATTTCGCCGATATTCGCACGGATTTGATGGTGGAGATGGTGCTCCGCCATCGCGATCTTGCGAGCGTGGTGCCCTTCAACGGATGGCTGAAAAATCCCATCACGGCGCTGTTCACGGTGAAGGGCTGCGCGCACGAGTGTGCGACCTGCGGCAGCTCGCACACCACCTGCGGACATTTGACCATGCGTACCGAGCCGGTGTTTCGCAGTCCGGAAAACCTGGTGCGCAACGCCGTGGCGCTTTCCAAGTTCTCGCGCGGGCCGATTTTTCTGGTCGGCGATCTGCTGCAGGCGGGAACGGATCATGCCGAAGCGGTGCTCGATTGCCTGAAGCATGAAGATATTGAAAATCAGATCGTGTTCGAATTTTTCGACGTTCCGCCGGTGGAGTTTCTGCGCAAAATCGACCGTTGCACGCGCCACTGGTCGATCGAGCTGAGCCCGGAAAGCCACGATCACGACGTCCGCCGCGCGCAGGACGGCGAGCCCGCTTACGACAACCAGCAGATGGAAGATGTGCTCCGCGAGGCGCTGCATCTGCGCTGCACTCGCATCGATGTGTTCTACATGATCGGGCTGCCGCGCCAGACTTACCAATCCGTGATGGAGACCATCGATTATTGCGAGCGGCTGTTCCAGATGAGCGATCGCCGCCTGTCCTGCTTCATTTCTCCCATGGGCCCGTTTCTCGACCCCGGGAGCCGCGTGTTTGAAGAACCGGAAAAATTCGGGTTCCGGCAGTTCGCCCGTACGCTCGAAGAGCACCGCCGTCTGCTGGTCGAGCCGAGCTGGGAGCGCATCCTGAGCTACGAAACCCAATGGATGACGCGCGCCCAGTTGGTGGACGCGACCTACGATGCGGGCGAGCGGCTGAATGAATTGAAGCTCGCCTACGGCCGCATTTCAAAGAAGCGCGCCGCGACGGTCGCCGAACGTATCCGCTCCGCTCGCGAGCTGCGCGCGCGCCTCGCCAAACAGGAAATCGCCAACGGCGAACTGGAAGGAGAAATCGATAAGTTCAGTATCTCGACGGTGTGCGACAAGCGTGAGCTGTTCTGGCACAGCCACCTGATCAATTTCCGCATCGGCGGAATTTTACGCACCGCGATGCGATACTATTTTGGCGGACGGCGGGAGAATCATTTGTGAGCAAAAGCAATTGCAGCGTTCTGACATGAGACGCCGCGATTTCTTACTCGCCGCGGCAGGCTCAGCGTCGGCGAAACCGGCGGCGCAGCGGTTCGTGCGCGTTCAGCCCGATTTGTTTTCCGCTCCCGGCGCGCAGCCCAACTGCTGGGGCGATTTCGATAATGACGGCGATCTCGATCTGTTCGTGGGATTCAAAGCCGGCGCGCCGAACCGGCTGTATCGCAATGATCGCGGCGTGTTCGCGGACATCGGCGCGGAAATGGGCGTCGCCGATCTTACCGATACGCGCGCCGCGGCCTGGGGCGATTTCGACGCCGACGGCGACCTCGAATTATATGTCGGATTTACGCGAAAATCCCAGGCTCGCAACAAGCTTTACAAGAAAATCTACGGAAAATTCGTCGATATCGCACGCGAAATGGGCGTGGACGCGATGGGCGAAACGCGCCAGGTCTCCTTCATCGATTTCGACAACGACGGCCGCGTGGATCTGTTTGTCGCCTTTCGCGACGCGCCCAACATGCTGTTCCACAACGACGGCCATCGCTTCGTGAACGTCGCGCCGGACCTGGGCGTGGACGATCCGCGCAAGACTGTCGGCGCGGTGTGGTTCGATTTCAATGCGGACGGACGCCTGGACGTGTTCTGCGCCAATCAGGACGGCACGCTCAACGGGCTGTTTGAAAATCTCGGTGGAAAGTTCGTGGATGTGGCGCATGAGCTCGGCATGGATGCCTTCGGCCGCCCCTCGAATTTCGGCAGCAACGGTCCCAGCGTCGCCGATTTCAACAACGACGGCCGCCTGGATTTATTCGTGGCGAGCTATGGTCCGAATTTTCTGTTCCGCAACGACGGCGGCGGAAAATTCACCAACGTGGCCAAACAAATGGGCGTCGAAGGCGGTGAACGCGCGACACCGTCCAACTGGGGCGATTACGATAACGACGGCCGGGTCGATCTGTACGTGTCGTCATACATCGACAAACCGCTCAATGAGCGCGATTATCTGTATCACAACGTCGGTGCCCGTTTCTCAGAAGGCTCGCGCCTGGAGCACGGAGCCACGCACGGCATCCAGTGGGCGGATTTCGATGGCGACGGCGCGCTCGATCTGGCCATCGCCAACAATAATCCAAACGGGACGCATTCGGTATATCGCAACGTGATGCCGCCCCAGCTCGCGCGGCGATCGATTCAGGTTCTGGTGCTCGATAAGAACGGCCGCTATACGCGAGCCGGTTCGGAAGTGCGCATCTACAAGCCCGGAACGCGCGAAGTGTGGGGCGGACGAATTGTCGATTCCGGAAGTGGATACTGCTCGCAAAGCGCGATGCCGGTGCACTTCGGATTGCCGAAATCGGGCCGCGTGGATGTCGAAGTGACTTCTTTTACCGCTGCGGGGAGAAAAATCACGCGGGCGGCTAACGTGGATCCTGACCGGCTCGCGCGGCGCACGCTGGTGCTGCCCGTTTACTGATCGTCCGGATCCGTGGCCTTGCGCTTGTCGTGAATAAAAAAGTCCGCGGCTTTGGGCGCAATGATGGTCTGATAGGCGCGCGGAGCGTCCGAGAGATTGAAAAACGCGCGCAGATCGGTGGTCGCCCGCGCATC
>JASHWA010000222.1 GCA_030044325.1 Bryobacteraceae bacterium | reverse complement strand
GTCGCTTCGGCGCGATCGATCAGCCGCACCGCTTCGGCCAGCTCCTCGCACTTCAATCGCAGCGCCTCGCTCAGCCGGGCCTCCGTCTCGATTGCCCAACGCGCCTTTTCTTCACTGTCCGTGCGAGCCTCGGAAAGGGCGCGCTCGTAATCCTGCGCCATCTTGATCGCTGCCGCCTGTTCCGCGTGAAACTCGTCCTGCAGCTCGGAGATGCGCGCGAGCGCCGCTTTCCAGTCCCGTTCCAACCCCAGCGTCCACCGGTTCTGCTCCTCAAGATGAGCCGTCAGCTTGGTGTGTTTTGCCAAAAGCTGATCGCGCTCCGCAGTCATCTCGGCGAGCCAGCCCTTTTCAAGAGCCAGCTCATCCTCAAGTTTTCGAATGTGCCGCTCCCGCTCGCGAAGCAGATTCGCAGTCGTCGGAACGTGAACAAATCCGGCCTTCGACGGCGCCGGGCCGACCCCGCAGACGGCCACGAAAAACTGCGCGTCTCCAAACGCCTCCGGCTTCGTGCACGCCGTGGCTTCGAGATGCGCCACCCCCACCGGCGCGAAAACAAACGCTTCCGCGCGATTCTGCACGTACATCGTAGTCACGGGAAAATGTCTTGCGAGCGCCAGGCGAAATTCCTCGCATTCGAATTCGTGCGCGTGAAACGGATTCGGCCCGATTTTCTCCCGCGACTCCGCGTAATATTTCTTGTTCGGCGTCGAAACGATAAAAAATCCCTGAGCGCGCAGCACCCTCCGCGCTTCGGCAAGCATCGCGTCCCAGTCATCCAAATGTTCGATCACTTCGAAAGCCGTGATGAGATCGAAGCTCTCGCGCGGAAACGGAAGCGCCCCTGCCGAAGCCTGAAGAAAGATCGCTCGTTCCGCCCGCGCGCTATCGATCGCTTCCGGCGAGCAATCCATCCCCACCGCGAAGTCGGCCGCTTCCGCCAGCTCCGCTGTCCCGTATCCCGTCCCGCAGCCGATATCGAGCACGCGCTGGCCGCGAGCGAGCGTGCGCGCGAAGGCGTATCGCGCGATGTGCTCATCCCACAGCTCGTCGTCCACGCGGCCGGGAATCACGCGCTCGCCCGTGAACTCTCTCACAACACCGGAGCTCCCGCGCCGATTCGTGAATTCACCTGCACCCGGCAGGCGAGGTGCATCTGACCGTAGATCGGCGCACCCAGCGGGTCCATCGGCAGCACCACCGCATTGTCGATCCAGTCGCAAATCGCGTAGTGCTCCAGCGTCCCATCCGCGATCGCAGGCGAAAAGGAAAAGATCGACGCGTACAGGCACGGAAGGTCGATATAAAAATCCACCGTCCAAACTTCGCCGGCCGGCATCGGCCCCAGCGCGTGCCCTTCGCGCGTCGTATTGGTGCCCGCGAAATCCACGCCCAGGTGATTCCGGAACATGAACCCGACGTTGGGACGCTCCAGGTTCGCCTTCGCCCGCGCAGTGATCCTCACCACAATTGTCGTGTTCGGCGACAGGGAGGAAAGCTTGCGGCCGGATTCATCGCACACCGAGATCCCGACGATCTCCGCGCGTTTATCTCCGAAGCGATGATCGATGTTGGGGATCTCATCGACAATCTCCGCAGGCGCGTGATGCTCGCCCGCCGCGACGGAGTCATGCGCCAGATAGCGCGCGTCTTTTTCACCCATCGCCGCCAGATATTGGCTCACCACCAGCTCCGGCTTTCCGATGGCACGCATCACGCCTCGGTCCAGCCACATGGCACGGTCGCCGATCGCCTTCACGTCGCCGGTCGAATGCGAAACAAACACAATCGTGACCCCGCGCCGCCGCAGCTCGTGCACCTTGCGCATACAGCGCTGCCGGAAGTAAACGTCGCCCACCGATAGCGCTTCATCCACCAGCAGAATTTCCGGATCGAGATGAATCGCAACCGCGAACGCCAGCCTCACGGTCATCCCGCTCGAATAGGTCTTCACCGGCTGCTCGATAAAATCGCCGATTTCGGCGAACGCCTGGATCTCCTTGAAGCGCTGGTCCATGGTTTTGGTCGAAAGCCCCAGAATCGCGCCGTTCAGATAGACATTCTCCCGCCCGGAAAATTCGGGATTGAACCCGGACCCCAGCTCGAGCAGCGCCGCAACCCTCCCGTTCACCTCGGCCGTCCCCGTGGTGGGCTCCAGAATACCCGCGCAGATCTGCAACAGCGTGCTTTTTCCCGAGCCGTTTTCGCCCACCACGCAGAATGTTTCGCCGCGCCCGATCTCAAACGTAATCTCGCGCAGCGCCCAGTAATCGGAATGGAATCGCCGCCGGTTCAGCGTCGCCAGCTCCTTCAGACGATCGCCGGGAGCGGCGTAAATCGCGTAGCTTTTCGAAACACCCGTGAATGCGGCCGCAGGACCGGACACTATTGCGATTGTAGACCAGCCACTGTTTTGTCGGCATTAACAGATATACATACCTTATTACCTTTTATCTTGAC
Source organism: Bryobacteraceae bacterium (assembly GCA_030044325.1). Taxonomy (GTDB): domain Bacteria; phylum Acidobacteriota; class Terriglobia; order Bryobacterales; family Bryobacteraceae; genus Palsa-187. The sequence goes on along the minus strand of JASHWA010000222.1, from coordinate 4,483 downwards.
AATACCCGTTTCCTCACCCTAGGCTGGTAGTTACGCCGGTGTAGCTCAGGTGGTTAGAGCGACGGTCTCATAATCCGTAGGTCGCAGGTTCGACTCCTGCCGCCGGCACCAGCCGTCATTCTTTTCCGAGAAGCCGCTGATACAGGCGCTCCAGCTGATCCTGCGAGTAATACTCGATCTCGATCCGCCCGCGCTGTTCATTCACTTCGACGATTCGAACTTTGGTGCCGAGCGCGCTCTGAAGTTCGTCCACTGCGGCCCGAACGTTGGGGTCCTCCGGCTTGTCCGTTTTCTTTCGAACACGATCGGACGTGAGTTCGTGAACGATGGTTTCCACCTGCCTGACGGATAAGCCCTGGGCAGCCGCCCGCTCCCCGATCTGCACCTGGGAGGCTTCGTCCGGCAACCCGAGAATTGCCTTCGCGTGCCCCATCGACAGCCGCGAGGCCTGCAACAGAGCCTGGACCCGCTCAGGCAACTTCAAAAGCCGGAGATAATTCGCCACGGAGGCGCGATCCTTACCCGTCCTCCGGGCTATCTGCTCCTGCGATAATCCGAGTTCCGTGTTCAGCCGCTCGAATGCCCGCGCAACCTCCATCGCGCCCAAGTCCTCCCGCTGGATGTTCTCGATGAGCGCCAGTTCAAGCAATTGTGGATCGGTGACTTCATGGATGACGACCGGCACTTCTTTCAATCCGACTTTTTGCGCCGCACGCCACCGTCGTTCGCCGGCGACGATCTGGTATCCCGCACCAGTCTTGCGGACGATCAGCGGCTGAATCACTCCGTGCTCGCGGACGGAGTTGGCAAGTTCCTCCAAAGCGGCGTGATCGAAAACGGTTCGGGGCTGCATCGGATTAGGTTCGATTGCCTCGATCGGAAGCCTCCCCGGTGTTTCCACGGGCGACGTTGGAGCCGGCCGCGCCGGCAGCAGCGAAGAGAGTCCCTTACCCAACGCCTTGCGATGTTTTTCGTTTGCGGTGTTCATTTTCGAGGATCTCCTTAGCCAGCTTTATGTAGCTTTCCGCTCCACGTGACCGTGGGTCATACATCAGAATCGGTTTGCCGTAGCTGGGCGCTTCGGCCAGGCGAACGCTTCTTGGAATGACAGTCGAAAACACGTCTTCGGAGAAGAATTCCTTCAGATCCTCGGCAACTTGACGTGCCAGATTGGTGCGGTCGTCATACATTGTTAGCAGAATCCCTTCGATTGCCAGGGGGTGGGAAAAGCCTTCGCGAACCCGATCTATCGTATCCATAAGCTGGGAAATTCCCTCCAGCGCAAAGAACTCGCACTGGATAGGAATAAGGACAGAGTCGGCAGCAACCAAGGCGTTTAGTGTTAATAGATCGAGCGCGGGCGGGCAGTCGATCAGAATATAAGAATATTCCCCCCGCACCGGTTCAAGCGCGCGCTGAAGCCGAAGCTCGCGGTCCGGTAGGTCAACCATATCCAGGTTCGCCCCAACCAGGTTCTTATCGGCTGGAACGACGTCCAACCCCTCGCACTCTGTTCGAACAATTGCGTCGCTCAGCGCCACCCCCTGAAGTAGTGCATCGTAGAACGTCAGATTCTCAGGTTTTTTCTCGATTCCAAGCCCAGTCGTGGAGTTGCCCTGCGGATCTGAATCCACTAACAAGACTCGAAGGTCGTTTGCAGCGAGGGAGGCGCCCAAGTTGATAGCCGTGGTGGTCTTCCCTACACCACCCTTCTGGTTCGTAATCGCGATCGTTTTCCCCACGTCAGCTTTCCTAATTCAACTCGCAATGTTAACACGTAGGCTTGGTTTGTTCCATGTTGGTATGTTCCACGTGGAACGTTTGGAACATTGCGATCACCCTTTGATCCCCCCATGGCATCGGAATCACGCGGTCCACCTGTGGTAATCGCGCGGCGTCCGACCCGCTCATGTGGACTGCAGTCCTCGGTGCCAACCGCGCGCGAAGAACGTCTTCAACACCCACCGCGCGCGATACCACCCAATCGTAACTGCCCGAAACGTCCTCGGCCCGCGAACAAATCACGGAAGCGTTGGGTACAAACCTGCAACTCTCGCGCAGAAACACCGATTTTCGCTGATTCGATTCAATCAGGACGACCGTGCATTCCGGTCGGATAATCGCCAACGGAATACCCGGAAACCCCGCGCCAGACCCGATGTCAGCAATCGACAACGCCCCATAAGGAAGCACCGTACCCATAAACATCGACTCACAATAGTGAAATCGGATTGTCTCCTCGATACTTGTCATTCGAGTCAGGTTCATCCGTTCATTCCACTGCTTGAGCAGCTCATAGTGGCGCTCCAAAGCGGAAACCTGCTCGTCGGATAGCCTACCGAACCTCGCCCACTCGGAAATCACCTGATCCCTAAACATCTACCTGCGCAAACTCAAATACACGTCTAGAATAGCCACCGCGGCCGGCGTCACTCCCGAAATCCGGGCCGCCGCGCCCAGGCTCTCCGGTCGCGCCCGCTCCAGCTTCTCTTGAACCTCCCGCGAAAGACCAGGTATATCGCAATAGGTAAAGTCCGATGGAATCCCGCGGCCCTCCGCGGAGCGCAGCCGCTCCACCTGCCGCTCCTGCTGGCTGATGTAACCTGCATACTTCAGTTCAGTTTCCACCGTCTGGAGGACGCCCCGAACAGGCCTCTCGCCCAAAGCCGCCGAAATCTCGTCCGAAAGCGTCGAAACAGCCGCCTCAGGCCGCCGCAACCACAACGCCGCCACTGGACGATCCTGAAACGGCATCCGATAACACTCGAGCCAGGTGCGGATCCGCGCCTTCTGCTCGCGCCATTTCGAAAAACGAACCCAACGTTCCTCCGTTACCAACCCCATCCGCCGTCCGATCGGCGTCAGCCGCTCATCCGCATTGTCGATTCGAAGATGCAGCCTGAACTCCGCCCGTGACGTGAACATCCGGTACGGCTCATCCGCGCCGTTGGTCACCAGATCGCTGATCAAAATCCCCGTGTACCCCTCTGTCCGGCTGATCACTACCGGATCCAGCCCTCCAACGGAACATGCCGCGTTCAACCCCGCCATCAAACCCTGGCAACCCGCCTCCTCGTACCCCGACGTCCCGTTGATCTGCCCCGCCAGGAACAATCCTCGAATCGACCGAACCTCCAGCGATTGCGAAATCTCCCTGGGGTCAATTGCATCGTACTCAATCGCGTATCCCGGCCGGATCATCTCGGCCGACTCCAATCCTGGAATCGAGGCGACCATTCGAGACTGCACATCGATCGGCATACTGGTCGACATGCCGTTGACGTAAATCTCATTCGTGTCCAGTCCCTCCGGCTCCAGAAAAATCTGGTGCCGCGACTTGTCCGGGAACTTCACGATCTTGTCTTCAATCGACGGGCAGTACCTTGGACCAATTCCCTCGATCTGCCCGCTGTACAGCGGTGAACGAGCAATGCTCTCGCGCAAAATCTGATGCGTAGATTCGTTCGTATATGTAATAAAACACGGAACTTGATCTCGATCGATGCGATCGCTGAGAAACGAAAACGGAGTCGGATCCGCGTCGCCCGCCTGAGCCTCGAAGCGCGACCAATCGACCGTGCGGCCGTCCAGCCGCGGCGGCGTGCCCGTTTTCAATCGCTTCCACTGCAACCCCAGCATCCGGATCTGGTCTCCCAGAAGATTCGAAGGAGCTTCGCCGCTCCGCCCGCAACTGTACTTCTGCTCGCCCACATGCGCCAGCCCGTTCAAAAACGTGCCGGTAGTCACCACAACCGCTTCACCCAGAAGCGCCCGGCCATCTCGCAGCAATACGCCCGTTACACGCCCGCCGGAAATCGACAGTTGCGCCACCTCCGCCTGCAAGATCCGGAGATTCGGCTCTTTTTCTAGAATTTCTCGCATGCGCAGCCGGTACTGCTTCTTGTCGCACTGCGCGCGTGGAGACCACACCGCCGGACCGCGGCTCGTGTTCAACAGCCGGAACTGGATCCCCACCGCGTCAGTCAGTTCTCCCATGATCCCGCCCAGCGCGTCGATCTCCCGCACCAGATGCCCTTTGGCGATCCCGCCGATCGCCGGATTGCAGGACATCTGCGCGATCAGGTCCAGGTTCATCGTGATCATTGCGGTCTTCAACCCCAGACGAGCGCACGCGCGCGCGGCTTCGCAGCCCGCATGGCCCGCCCCTACAACGATCACCTGGTAGCGCATTTGCACCTTAATGCTATGATGCCAGTCTCAGGGGATTTGAGGCCAGCGCATCGTGAAGATCCTCGTCATCGGCGGCGGCGGTCGCGAGCACGCCATCGCCTGGCGCCTTGCGCTCGAAGGCCACAAAATCTTCGCCTGGCCCGGCAATCCCGGAATCGCCCAGATCGCCGAACTCGCCGAAAACGTCGAAGCCGATCTCACCGTCGTCGGCCCCGAGGCGCCGCTGGTCGACGGCATCGTCGATCGCTATCGCGCCCGCGGCCTCAATATCGTCGGACCCACGCAGCAAAAC
>JASHWA010000221.1 GCA_030044325.1 Bryobacteraceae bacterium | reverse complement strand
CATTTCGGACAGCGAGGTGCAGAACGCGCCCACCGAATGGTGATGCGTAGTGGCACAAAACCCTTCTTCAAACGCGCAGCCGTCGTTCAAGATAAAAACTTCAATTTCGACGCCGCGGCCTGCCGAGGACGCGATCGAATCGATCTCGGCGAGCGTCACGCTGCGCGGAAGAACGATGCGCGCAACTCCGAAATCGGCCAGGAACAGGGCCGCTTGGGAGTTTAGCGTCGCCGCGACGGAGCTCACATGCAGCGCGGCCCGCAGTTTCGCCTGCGCCAGACGGGCCAGCAAATTGATATCGGTGACGATCAGCGCATCGACGGCGCAATCCTCGGAAGCGCGCACGGCGAGATCGAGCACCAGCGGCATCTGCTCGGCCGAATAATACGGCGCGTTGAGCGTGAGAAAAACCGGAACCTTCGCCGCATGCGCGCCGTCGATCAGGCGGCGGAATTCCTCCCACGATTCCAAACCCGAACCCTTCGGACTCCTTCGATTCAGCCACACGGGACCGTTGTAGCGCTCGCTCCATTCCGGCGGAACGAAGCCGCAGTACAGCTCTTCGGCGCCGCTTGAAATCAGCATTTCAAGCTCGTCGAAGGCGCGGATGGGAGCCAGGATTTTCACGAAAAATACATCGGCAGCGACGGCTGATAGATCAGCCGCGCGATCCGGCCTTTCGAAGCCTCCGCGGCAAGCCAAGCGAGCATCGCGTCCGTGTGGCGATAAAAATAGGTGTTGCCCTTGAGCAGGAATTTTTGATCGCGATTGCTGAACGGCGAATTCGAGTAGGCGTATTCGAGCTGGTGCGTCTGGCATTCGTGCCGGCACGGCGCGCCCGGCTGGAATTTATCGCGCGCGCGATAATGCAGGCCCGCGGCCATGCACACGCGGCTCGTGCTGATGAACCCGAACGGCACATACATGCTTACCAGGATGCCGTTGGAGGCGAAGCTGGTATCGGTTCCCTGGGGCAGGTTGTCCATTTCCACCGCGCGCACGCCGTAGCGCTCGAGCAGCGCGAGATAAGACGTGTTGTCCAGATTCGAGCGCTGCAACACGCGCAGCGCCGGTTCGGGCGCCGACGCCGCCGTTTCCGCATAAATCGAGGTCACGCGCGGATCGCGCAGCGATTTGTTGAGCAATCGTCCCTGCACCGGCGTGAGATGCGGAAATTCGGCGCGCAACAGGCGCAGCACGCCCCAATCGTTGAACACCACCTCGGCGTCCTCGAGCAACGTAAACAGTCTTCGCAGCCGCGCGACGCCGCGATCGCTCACGTAGGGAGTCAAAAACGTCAACCGCGCGCCCGCGCGCGCCACGTCTCGCAAGGCATCTTCAGAGGGCAGCAGATTTTCGCAGAATTCGGTTCCGAAGGCGAATCGCGTGAAACGCACTGCGCCGAAATGCCGCGCGATTTCGGGAGCGGGCGCCGCGGGATTCCGCACATCGTTCGAATCGCGGATGTGCAGCGACCATTCCATTAGGGACGCGGCGGGACCACCACGAGGCCGACGGTGTCGGCGTTCAGATCGATCTTGTTGCGCAGCGTGAGCGTCGCGGCGTCCCACACCTCGATGTCGTAGCCCGCGCCGTAGATGTACAGATCCTTGCCGTTGCTCGAAATGCCGAAGCTGAAGCGCGCGCGGCCGTCGAACTCTTTTTTTCGCGTGACCGTGTTGTTGGTCAGGTCGAACTCCCAGAACTCGCAGCGCCGCGTGCCGCCCTGCCCGTTGAAGGCGACGGCGTAGCCTTTCTTGCGGTCGGGCGTCACCTGCAAAGTGGTCATCCCCGCGGCCGACGGCCCCACCGGCGCGAACTCGAAAGTGCGGCGCGTCAGATCGAAACGCGCGATCCCGAAAATGTTGCGGTGCACGATGGGATCCTGCGAATTGAACACGCCCACCACCATCCCCGGCTCCTCGATGGTGCTGAGCGTGCGCCCCAGCCCGATGTTCATCATGCCGGGGATGTCGGGTTTGGAAAGCTCGATCTTGTCCACCACCTTGAAATTCGCCGTGTCGAAAATCAGAACCGAGTTGCGAAAAACGTACAGATATTTTCCGTCCGGCGAAAAACGCATCGAGCCGCCGAAACCGAACCCGACCTGTTCCTCATCCTTGGGCACCTCGCCGGTGCGCACGATTTTTTTCTGCGCCAGGTCGACCACGCCGAAACGCGTGGTGCGGTCGATTTCGAACCGGTCGGTCTTTTTTTCCGCGGTGCGGTAAAGGATGTAAATCGACTTGCCTTCCGGATCGGGCGCCCACGCGTTGATGCGAATCTGTTTGTTGCCTTCGCGCAGCGAAAACGAGTTGGTCGCTTTGCGCGTGGCGACGTCGATCACCTCGAAGCCGTCTTTTTCAAGCGTGGCCGCGTACAGCGTCTTGTGATCCTCGGAAACGTCCAGGCTGTGCGGAAGTCCGCTCGCCAGCTCGATCTTGTCGACCACTTTCTGCTGCCGCTCATCGATCACCTGGATGGTGTGCGGCCAGGTGCCGACGAAAACCGTCCCCTGCGCGGACGCGATCGCGGCGAACGCGAAAGACGCAAGAACCGAAATGTGCATCGTGATGCCCTTGGAAAAATTCACAAACACTCGCTCCATCCGCGCCGGCCAGCTTTCCTCACCGGTCGCGGCTACGCACAGGAGCCGGAGGCTCTCATGGGAACACCAGGTCGATATTGCGCCAATCCTTGGTTGCGGCCGCGCATTTCGCGGTCCAGTCGGGGTAATTGTTCAGATGATCCGGCACCTGCGCGGGCCAGTAGCAGCTGATGTAGCAATCGTAGATGTCGCGCTCCACCGGCGTGCACAGTCCCGCCGTTCCGCCCGCCGAATCCACCTCCCAGCCGGGCGAAAACACCAGCGTGCAGCCCATCGGCACGTGCGGACGCGCAGGCTGCGGCGGACCTTGCAGCGCGACCACGTCGTCGTCAAGCGAGGCTACATAGTCCTCGATGCGTTTCGCTTTCTGATTCACGGCGCGAAGATGTCTCATGCGGCCTTCCTCTCTGCGAACACCTGAAGAAATGCTGGGTTGTGCGCGGCGATCGACCCGTAGATGCGCAGGCAGGTGTCGGTCCATCCGCGGATCCAGTCGCAATAATGCAGATTGGGATGCCCCGTGTCGCCGTAGCGCACGTAGGCTTCGTGGTGGCATCCGCCGGCGCACACCGGCCGAGCCCAGCAGCGGCTGCAGTCGATTTTTCGGTCAATGTGCCCGCGCTCGAGAAACGCGTCTGTTTTTCCGCGATCGAGCCCGGTCGAAACGTGCCCCAGCTTGTGCGCATCCGAATCGACAAAGCGATGGCACGGCGCGATATCGCCGCTGGGGCCCACGCCGACCAGCCCCAGTCCGGCGCCGCAGGGATGCGATTTGCTCACGCCCTGGTGCAATTCGGCCAGCGTATCGCTCACGTTTGAAAATCCGTGATGCTCCCCGCGCAGCGCGCAATCGAGATACTCGCCGGCGAGCGCGCGAAACTGGTCGAGCACGGAATCCAGGCCGCGCTCATTGATCGAATACAGACGATTGGGCGAGGTGGTCACCGGCGCGAATCCGACTTCGTGAAATCCCAGATCGTGCTTCAGATGCTTGAACGTTCCGAGCACGTCCATCGCCTGCGATGTCATGGTCACCCGCGCCGTGATGGGACGCGTTTTGTGATCGCGAATCAGCGCGCGGATGCGCGGCTCGATGATGTCGTAGCTGCCGCGCCCGTTCGCAAACACGCGGAATTTGTCGTGCGATTCCTTCGCCCCGTCGATGCTGACGGTCACGCCCACGCGTTTTTCGCTCAAATATTCGATGATCGCGGGCGTCAGCAGCGTCGCGTTGGTGGTCAGGCTGAAATCGATGTAGCGCCCGCGCCCGGATGCCTCCACCGATGCGTAATCCACCACTTTCTTGAGCAGCGGAAAGTTCATGAGCGTTTCCCCGCCGAAAAAAGTGATGTGAATCGCGCGCCGTCCGGCCGAGCTTTGAAACAAATAATCCACCGACGCGCGCGCCGTCTCGAAATCCATGAACTTCGGCTTACCCTCCGGCGTGGCGACCTTGTCTTCGCCGAATTCGTAGCAATACTGGCAGGAAAGATTGCACTGGTTGGTGAGATTCATCACCAGCGTTTGCAGCGGAAAATTTGCCGGCGGCTGTTGCATCGGCGCAGCGAACCCGTTCGCCGTGATCGCGTGCGCCTGATTCAGTTCGTCGGTCACTTCATCGTCGGCGATCGCGCGCAGCTCCTCGCGCGAGGCCTCGCCCCGCTGCAATCGATCGAGCACGGCCGCGGTCGCATCGTCCAGCTCGAAAATCCCTCCGCTCGGCGCGAGATAAATGTAGCGCTTTCCTCCGCCCTCGAACGCGTGAAATTCGCC
>JASHWA010000220.1 GCA_030044325.1 Bryobacteraceae bacterium | reverse complement strand
GAGAGAACAAGGGCCGGCACACGGTGGTGCCGCTGCACGCCTCCATCCAGGAGCGGTGCAGGCGTTTGGGATTCGACAATCTGGCGCCGATCATCTGGCACAAGATCGCCAATGCGGCCTACGAGGTGGAAGGCGGCTCGGGGTTCCTGGGAAAGCCTTACGAGCCGAACTCGGTGATCAAAAACGATATCGAGTTTATCCTGATGGAGCGCAAGCCTGGAGGCTATCGCGCCCCCGATCTCGCGACTCGGGTCCTTAGCGTGATTTCCGCTGAAAATCATAAGATGTGGTTCCAGCAGATCTGGTCGGGACTGACAGGAGCGTCGACGCGGCAGCACCCCGCTCCGTTTCCCGTGGAACTGGTGCGACGCCTGATCCGAATGTTCAGCTTTGTAGGAGATACCGTTCTCGATCCGTTCCTCGGCACCGGCACAACGGCTATCGCGGCCGCGAGTACTGGACGCAATAGCATAGGGTTCGAGATAGACGAGCACTACCTTGACCTCGCCTCCAGGCGGATCTCGAATGAGACAGCGTCGTTGTTCGGCACAACCGCGCTCGACGTTCAGGACGTGCGCCGAAATGACTCTCAACCGTAAGCTCGAACGCCGGCTCCGGTCGGCCGTGCGGGAATTCTGGGCGACACGCGAAGCTCAGGCCGAGCACCAGGGCGTCTCAACCGGGATGAAGGACGCTGGCGCGCGTTCGGCGGTCACGGGCGGCGCGCAGATGAACGGGTTCGTGAACCTTGTGAGGGACCTGCTCTGTGAGAGTGGTCTACCGAGGGCACATGTCTACTGCGAAAGATATGTTGAGATCCCAGGATGGTACCGTCCCGAAAAGAAGTGGGATCTCCTGATCGTTTCAGAGGGAACCCTGCTCGCTGGGATCGAATTCAAGTCGCAGGTCGGCTCGTTTGGCAACAACTACAACAACCGGACTGAGGAGGCGATCGGCAGCGCGGTGGATCTTTGGGCTGCGTACCGCGAAGGCGCGTTCAAGCCGTCTGCCCGGCCCTGGCTCGGTTATCTGATGCTGCTCGAGGAGGCACCCGCGTCGACCTCGGCCGTGAGGGCGCGGCAGCCGCACTTCAAGGTATTTGCAGAATTCAGGGATGCGTCATACGAGAAGCGATATGAGATTCTGCTAACGAAGCTGGTTCGCGAACGCCTGTACGACGCGGGCTGCTTTCTTATGTCAAACGCCCGGGCCGGCCGAAAAGGCTTGTATCGCGAGCCTGCGCCGGAGCTATCGTTTCAAAATTTCATCGCGTCGCTTCTGGCCAAAGCAATTGCGGTCGCGCGGACCGAGCGCGGCTAGCGGGGACGTCGATCTGCGTTCAATGAGCCGCGGGCGACCAGGTGAAGTTGGTCAGAATGGGGAAGGGGGCGAAGCCTGTTTCGTTGAAGCGGAGGCTGATTGCGGCGATGGCGAGGCCGTCGGCCATGAATTCGATGGTGCCCTGGCGGCCCGCGGTTGCGGGCGCCAGCGCCGGCAGCGTGAAGGCGGTGTGGGCGCCGGGCGCGAGGGCGAGGGCGGTGGATTCGAGGATATTTCCCTGCTCGTCGCGGATGTTGACGGGAACGGTGACGGCGGCGGCCGGGCTGGCGTTGGCGACGGCGACGCCGGTGACGAACCTGGTGTTGTCGTACATCACCGCGAAATGATGGCCGGAGCTGCCGGCCAGCGGGACGGTGGTTTCATGATCCGGCATGCCGGAGACGCGCTGGCGAAAAGTGGTGAAGCCGCCGATCGAATCGCCGGGGGTCTGCGGAAGCACGGCGGCCCAGCCTTGCGTGAGCGTCTGACCGGCGCCCTCGGTTTCGACGTCGGTGCTGCCTGCTACGGGTAAGGCGATGGTGAGATTGACCGCGGCGCCCAGGTTGACAATCGGAAGGCTCATGTCTGCGCCCGTATCGGAAAAGAACAGGACGTTGAAGGTGACCGGACGGCTGCTCAGGTTGACGAAGCGGAGCGTGGTTTTCCAGCCGTCGCCGTCGACCACCTGCGGGACGAGCAGAGCGCCGGGCGATTTCGCGGCGGTTGCGTAAATTTGCTGGTTCGCGAAGCCGCCGGCGAGGGCCTGGGAACTGGCGACGATGTTTTGAGCGGGCGCGATGGCGGCCGCGATGAATGCTGACGTGACGATGCGTGCGAGCATAGGGACCTCCTCACTTAACGACCTCGATTATATGCCGTACGATACTGTTTTAGGCCGCTCAAAAAGGGGACCCGGTTTTTTGCGCGTTCGATTTTCCGGAGGGGCCGGTTACCAGCGAAAGGTCGTGCGATTGGGGTGGTGAAGCGTCTTGCGATGTTGCTGAGACCAGATCAGCGCTGGCCGCTCCCTGCGGTCGCGGTTCGGGCGAAGGGTGAGCTCTCCCCGAATTCGCCGCGGTTTATTCCTGCTCGGGGATTGCTTCGTAGCCTGCATCCACGGCCGGCAATTTATCGGTGGGGCGCGCCCACCAGACGTAGAAGGTGGGGAGCAGGAAGATGCTCATGACCAGGTCGACGATCAGGCCGCCGACGACCACGATGGCGAGGGGGCGTTGGGAATCCGATCCGATGGCGTGCGAAGTGGCGGCGGGGAGCAGGCCGAGGGTGGCGACCAGCATGGTCATCATGATGGGCCGGAGGCGGCGGACGGCGCCTTCGATGGCTGCGTCCATCACGGGCATTCCGCGGGCGCGCAACTGGTTGATGTATTCGACCATGACCAGTCCGGTTTGCACGGATGCGCCGAACAGCGCCATGAATCCGACACCGGACGAGACGCTGAAATGCGTGCCGGTGACATACAGCGCGAGCAGCCCGCCGAGGCGCGAAACAAAGACGTTGACCAGCAGGAGCGTAGCCCACTTGGCCGATCCGAAGGCGCCGTAGATGATCAGGAAGATGAAAAAGACGCTGAGCGGAACGATGATCAACAGACGCGCTTCGGCGCGGACTTCGCTGTCGTATTCGCCTTCCCAGGTCACGTGGTAGCCGCGCGGGAGCTTGACGCCGGAGCTGACTTTATCGATGGCCTCGCGCACCGCGCCGCCGAGGTCGCGATCGCGGACGCTGTACTTGATGGCGACGTAGCGCTGGTTGCCCTGGCGATAGATTTCGGAACCTTCGTCGCGCTCCTCGATTCTGCAAAGCTGGGCGAGCGAAACACGCTCCCCGGTGGGCGCGAGCAGGCGGATGTTTTCGATGGCCTCGCGCGTGTTGCGAAATTGCGGAAGATAGCGCAGGACCAGGTCGTAGCGCGCTTCGCCCTGCAAGACCTGGGTGAGGGCGTTGCCGCCGACCGCGGTGTTGATGGCGTCCTGCACGTCGGCGACGTTGATCTGATAGCGGGCGGCCGCGTCGCGATCGACGATGAAATTTTCGGTGGGCTGGCCGGTGACGCGAAACACGCCGAGATCGGTGATTCCGCGGACGCCGGCCATGATGTTGCGGATCTCGTCGGCTTTGGATTCGAGCACGTGGAGATCGTCGCCGTAAATTTTGGCGGAAAGCTCGCCTTTGACGCCGCTGATGGCCTCTTCCATGTTGTCTTCGATGGGCTGCGAGAATCCCCACACCACGCCGGGAATCTTTTCGAGCTCCTTGTTCATGGCCGCGATCAGCTCGTCTTTATTGCGATGGAAGGCGGGGCGCCATTCCTTGGCGGGCTTCAATCCGACGAAGTATTCGGTATTGAAGAAGCTGGTGTGGTCGGTGGCGTCGTCGGGACGGCCGGTCTGGCTGGTGCACTCGGTCACTTCGGGCCAGGAGCACAGCAGGCGGCGCGCTTCATTCGACACGCGGATGCCTTCGGTGGGCCCGGCGCTTGCGGCGAGGGTGCCGCGCACCCACAGCGCGCCTTCATCGAGGTGGGGCAGAAATTCCGATCCGATGCGCTCGCCCTGCAACAGCCACCACATCCCGAACAAAGAGGCGAGGCAGACGCCGACCATGGCCCAGTGATGACGCACGGTCCAGGTGACTGCGTGGCGATAGAGCCAGGTGAGGCCGGTGACCACGGGATTGTGCCATTCGCGCGTTTCTTTCTTGTAAAAGATGCTGGCGAGCACGGGAGCGATGGTGATCGAAAACAGCACCGCGCCGAGCAGGGCGAACGCGACGGTCCACGCCATGGGCCGGAACAGGCGGCCTTCCACCTGTTGCAGCGTGAAGATGGGCAGGTACGCAGTAATAATGATGGTGATGGCGTAGAACACGGGCCGTTCGACTTCATGGGCGGCGGCCTTGATGCGCTCCATGATGGACATGTCGCGATTCTCGTGGCGCGAAAGATGGCGCACGATATTTTCGACCATGACCACCGCGCCGTCCACCACCATTCCGAAATCGAGCGCGCCGAGCGACAGCAGGTTCGCGGGAATGTGATTGGCCTGGAGAAGAATCGATGCGAACAGCAGCGAAAAGGGGATGGTCAGCGCGACGATGAGCGCGCCGCGGACATTGCCGAGGAACAGCATCAGCACGACGACGACCAGAATGAAGCCTTCGGTGAGGTTGTGCAGGACGGTGTCGGTGGTGAACGCGACCAGGTCGCTGCGATCGATGAAGGGAACCAGCTTCACGCCGGGGGGAAGGATGTGGTCGTTCATCTCCTTCACTTTTTCGTGCAGAGCTTTGAGCACGGGATCGGCGTCCTCGCCCTTACGCAGGAGGGCGATTCCGGAAACCACGTCGTCGTTGTCGACGAGCGAGCCATCGGGCGTGCGCGTGGCGCGTCCGAACTGGCCCAGACGGATCTTGGGTCCCTGGGAAACGACGGCGATGTCTTTGACGTGCAGGGGCGTACCGTTTTTGGCGATCAGGACGGTGTTTTCGATATCGCGAACGTCGCGCACCAGGCCGACTTCGCGAATGTTGATCTGCTGGTCGCCGGCCTCGATGAAGCTTCCTCCGCCGTTGGCGTTGTTGTTGGTGAGCTGCTGCTCCACCTGGGCGATGCTCAGGCCGTAGGAAATGAGCTTATCGGGATCGAGGCGCACCTGGTATTCGCGGGTGGGCCCGCCGAAGCTGGCCACGTCGACGATACCGGGAACCGATTTCAGATTTTTCTCGACGACCCAGTCCTCGATGGATTTGAGCTCCATGACGTCGTAGGCGGGGTTGCTGTTTTCGAGCGTATAGAAATAGATCTGGCCGGCGGGGCTCCAATCGGTGCCGAGCTGCGGCGACACGTTGGGCGGGAGGGTCACCATCGACATTCTTTCGAGCACGCGCTCGCGATTTTCGAAGTTGGAAGTGCCGTCTTCAAAAACAAGCTGCACGTCGGAAAGGCCGAACAGCGAGAAGGAGCGCAGGCTGACGATTCCGGGCATTCCGGCCATGATGATTTCCATGGGGATGGTCACCTGCTGTTCGACCTGCTCGGCCGAAATTCCCGGCCATTGCGCCAGCACTTCGACGTAGTTGTTGGCGACGTCGGGATAGGCGTCGATGGGGAGCAGGTGGAAAGCGACGCCGCCGCCGATCACCAGCAGAATCGTGACGGCAATGACAAACAGCCGATTGTGCAGCGCAAAATCGACAACTCGCTGGATCATGCGTTACTGCTCCACCGTGTTCTGAAATACCAGGGCGTCGGCGATCACCTGGTCGCCGGGTTTCAAGCCCGAAGTCACTTCCTGCATGTTTCCGGGCAGCATGTTTCCGGCGACCACTTCCTGACGGCGGAAATGGCCGTTGCCGAGAGGCGTGTAGACCCATTCGCGATCGTGCAGATGAAGGATCGCGGCGGCGGGAACGGTGGTGCGTTTTTCCGAGCTGAGGCCGTGGAAGGTCGCGGTCACGAACATTCCCAGGCGCATCAATCCGGGATTTTCGACTTCAATGCGGACTTTGGCGGTGCGGATATTGGGATCGACGATGGGCAGAATATTGCTGATGCGTCCTTTTAATACGCGATTGGGATAGGCGGCCAGGTGAATATCGGCGAACTCGCCGCTGCGCACCTGGGACATATTGTTTTCCCAGACGTCGCACACGATCCAGACGTGGGACATATCGGAAATGGTGAACGGATTGGGCGGCGTGAGCGCCTGCACGCCGGCCTGGTTGGTGATTTCCTGATCCGTGATCACCCCCCCGACGGGCGCGTAGACGTTGACGATTCCGCTGGGATGATCGGGATCGACGCCCAAAACGGTGAGATTTTCCTTGGTCGTTTCGACCACGATCACGTTGTCGTCTTCGGCGTTCTGCGCTATTTCGAGGGCGCTTTTGGGGACGGCGCCGTGCTCGTACAAAAGCTTGGCGCGCTCCAGTTGGATCTTGGTCAGCTCTTCATTCTTGATGGCCTGGCGGTAGTTGGAGTAGGCGCCGGCGATATCCTGGCTGTGAACTTTAAACAGGAGCTGGCCCTTTTTGACTTCGTCGCCCAGGCGCGCGTCGATTTCGACGACGCGCCCGGTTGCAAGCGAGGGCACGGGAACCTGGCGCGAGACGTCGGGATTGACGACACCGGTGACATTGAGCTCGGGCGCGGCGACGTGCTCGCCCGCGGTGGCCAGGGGGAATCGATCGGGGTGGTCGATTTTGAAGTTATTCGCGTCCATTTCCGGGCGGACGGCGGTGGGCACGGGACCGGTTCCGGACGCGCCGCCGTGATCCTGCGCCGATACCTTGCGTTCGCAAGCGCTCATTCCGAATCCGGCCGCGACAATCGCGGCCACCGCCAATAGACGTCTCATTCGATCACCTCCCGGCCCGCGGCGAGGTTCAACTGCGCCGCGGCGGTCATGTACGAGCCAATCAGGTTCAGATACGCAAGGCGCGTATCGCGATAGGATTTCTCGGCGTCCAGAAAATCGAGCAGCGAGGCGCCGCCATTGCGGAAGGAAAACGACATGCGGTCGCGGACGTCGATGGCGAGCGGAAGATAGCGGGTCTTGTAGGGCAGCAGCAGATTGATGTTCTGCACCAGGGTGTAATAGGCGGAATCGACGTCGTTAAACACCTGCGCCTTGGCGGCGTCGCTCAATTTTTCATTGCGTCCGATGTCGATCTGGGTGCGCGCCTTCTCGCCCTGGTTGCGGTCGAAGATGCGCAGCGGGATGCTGACGCTGGCGCCGATGGTATTAAAATCGTTGGGATTGTTGAAGGACGGATTGTGCGTCCACCACACGCTATAGGTCGGATCGGTGGATCCGTTGGCGACGGCGAGCTTGTAATTCAATTGAGCCAGCTCGACGTTCTGGACTGCGGCGCGCAGATCGGGGCGGGCTTCGAGCGCGACGTTGCGGTACTCCTCGAGCGGCTTGAGGGCTTCACCGAAAGTGAACGGGCCGGTAACGTCGAACTGCTCGACGGGGGTGCGCTCGTCGAGCAGCATCAATAACTGGATCTTCGAGGTGCGCAGATTCACGATGGCGGTTTCATAATCCGATTCGAACTGCGCGCGCTGGAGCTCGAGGCGGTTGAGATCGACCTGCGCGAGATCGCCGGCCTTGAAGCGCAGGCGATTCACATCGAGCTCGCGATCCCAATAGGACAGATTTTCGCGCGCATTTTCGAGCACGGCTTTGGATTGAAGCGTCTGGACGAAGGCGCTGCGCAAAGTGAAGATCAGGTTACGCATCTGATCGAGGTACTGCGATGCGGTGATCGCGGTGGTCTCTTTTTGGGTGTCGCGGCGCAGCTCACGCTTGTGATCGCGCTCGTGCAGATAACTGATGTTGGGGGAAACCTGCGTGCCGGTGAAGGGCTGATAGACGCCGTGATAGGGGGTTAACTGGGTGCCATCGGCGCTGAGGGTGAAATCGGGATTGGGGCGCAGGAACGCGGTGATCTCCTCGGCGCGCGATTCGTCGATGTTGAGCTGGGCGGCCTTGAGGGTGGGGTTGGAGGCTTTGAATTTTTGTTCGACCTGCTGCCAGGTGAGAGCGGTCTGAGCGGAGAGTGTCGCGCTGAGCAAGATCGCGGCCGAAAGCGCGCGACATGCGAGCCTCGACGCGCGCGTGACGGTTTCAGAAGCGGCGATGATTGGGTTCACGTTCATAAGCGGAAAATCCGCGCATGCCGGAAAGACGATCGGGCAGACTCTCAAGATACCCGCACCACCACGCTGAAGCCATCCTTCTTGTGTCCATCGCGTGAGTTCTTTTGATCGACCGTTTGATTGGCAAGATTGTGCGAGGAGCGTCGTCATTCTTTCAGGCGCTCCCGGCAATCTTCCGGACAAAACCACTTGCGCGGTGGGCGATCCCGTTTAGGATTGATTCAAAGTGCGTCACTTCGAATTCAGTTCGCGCTGCGCGGTCGAATCTACTCCGCGACCCGCGGCCGAATTCGCGGCGCCTTCACACCCGGCGATGAACGATACAACCGACGAGCGTCCCATCCGGCTGATCATCCTGGACTCATTGAGCCTGTTTCGCGCGAGCCTGGGGAGATTGCTCGCTTCGCAACCTGGCTTTGAAGTCGCGGGCGAATGCGGCACTTCGGCCGAAGCGCTGGCGATACTTGCGCACACGCCCATCGACCTGATCCTGCTCGATTTCGACGTATCGCCGAACGGCGATTTCATTTCCGCGGCGCGCGCGGCCGGATATCAGGGGCGAGTTCTGATCATCGCCGGCTCGCTCGACGCGCGCAAGTCCGCGCTGGCGCTGAAGCTCGGAGCGTCGGGGATTTTCTTGAAATCGGAAGCGCCGGACCGACTGCTGCACGCGATTCGGCAGGTTTGGGAAGGCGAAGTGTGGATCGATCCCAAAGTGGTTCAGCTACTGGCGGATGAACTGGTGGATCGTTATCCCAAGCTGGACGGAAATCTGCATGGCGCACCGCTCGATGAGCGCGAGCGGCAGGTGCTGACGGGGATCGTTGGCGGAATGTCGAATCGAAAGATTGGCGAGAAGATCGGACTTTCGGAGAGCTCGGTGAAGAACGTCGTGCAGCGGTTATTCAGCAAGGCCGGCGTGAAAACCAGGAGCCAGTTGGTGCGAATCGCGCTTGAAGGGTCGGTTGCGGAGACGGTGAAGAACGGTGAGACGGTGCAATCGCACGATTGATCGTTTGATTGGGCGCGATTTTTCGACAGGGCGCCGTTGTCAGAGCGAGCGGTTGCGATAGAGAGCAGGGTCGACTGCCGCCGCCATCTTCGCGGGGTCGGGGTGTCCGTCGAGGAATTGCGCCAGTTTTTCGGCGGTGCGCAGCGGATTGGAAATCGCTTCGCTGTAATCGATGGTTAACACCTGATCTCCGGCGCGGCGCGCGAGCCTGGATTTGAGCCGCGCGATGGTCCGGGCGTATTCGGCTTTGAGCCTGTGACGGTGTAGGGGCGTGGTGGCGGCATGATTGGCTCGCGCGAGCATGCGTTCCTGCGAATCGAGCACCTCGTCGAGATCACGCTCGCACAGGATCACGCGGCAGGGGACGGTCTGAGGGACGGCGAACATCAGTGCGGCGACGATCTTCACCGCTTGGCCGCGCGCACGAGCGAGCCAGCGCGAATCTTTGAACAGGTTCTTGGCCGGCTCGAATTCGAAATAGCCGAGCGGATTGTCTTGGTCGGGGAGGCGGAGGCTGTCGGTGAGCAGCGGGACGCCTGCGGCGGCGAGCATTTGCATCAGCATGGAGGTTCCGCTGCGCGGCAGGCCGGTGACGACGATGACGCTCTCCCCGGGAGCCCGCGGCGTCACCGCCGGGGCTGGGCGGAGTGGCCGGGCGCCCGCCGGGATATCGAGCGCCGCCGGTGAGCGCGGTGGTGCGGGAGCGTCATGCCCCGAGCGCGTACGTTTCATGCGGTGCGCCAGGCGGCGGTGCTTGCGCGCGGATTGGACGTCGCCTTGATGCTCGAGCAGCGCGGCGAGGCGCAGGTGGGCTTCCGGAAAATTGGGATTGAGCGCGAGCGCGGCGCGGAACGCTTCCGAGGCGCGATCGAAATCGCCGGCGCCTTCAAGGGCGCGGCCCAGCAGAAAATGCGAGGCGGGATCGCGATAGACGCGCTCGAGAGCGCCCAGCGCGAAATGCGCGGCGTCCGCGAATTTCCGCCGCTTCAAAGCGATGCGGCACAGGCCGATGTGCGCCTGGGCGCTATCGGGATCGAGCTCGAGCGCGGCGCGATACACGCGCGCGGCATCGCGCAGGCGTCCGGAGCGCAGCAACAGACGGCCGATCTCAAGAAGCAGCGCCGGCTGCGGATTCGCCTGCGCGATCGGCTGGAGCGTATTGAGGGCATCGGAATAGCGCCGCTCCGCGATGGCGATGTGCGCGTTCAGATATGCGGCCACCAGCGGCTGAAGCGGCGACGCGGCGATTTCACGCATCTCATCGATGTGTGCGAGCGCCTGCGCCGAAACGAAGCGCCGCACGGCGAAGCGCTGTTCGTCCGGACCGGCCGCGCACAGCTCGCGCAGAATTTCGAGCGCTTCGGCATGGCGGCCGGCGTCCTGATACGATTCGGCGAGGTTGTAGCGCAGCTCACGCACGGTGCGCCTGGCGGCGATGTCGCGATCCTGGCCGGGGCGTTCGATATAACCGAGCGCGATCATGCGTTCGAGCGCCTCGTGCGCGGCTACGGGATCAATTCGCGTGTGGGGCGGATGGCGGCCGTCGGCGCCGGCGACGTCCTCCCAACTCGGAATGCGTTCGGGCGCGGGGGCGGCGAGGGCCTGCGACAAGACGCGGCCGTCCATGTCCTCGCCCGCGGGTAATCCGAACAGGGCGAGGATGGTGGGCGCGATGTCGAGGACGGAAGGTCCGCACAGAGGTTGACTTTTTTCAATTCCGGGACCGGCGATGGCGAAGATGCCGAAGTCGCGATGCTCGACCGCGGGTCCGGCGGGAATGTCGGGAATGGATGCCGGGCGCAGATGATCGGGATGGAAGCCGTGATCGGAGACGACCATCACGATGGCGTCTTCGCCGGCTTTTTCGACCAGCGCTCCGAGCATGCGGTCGTGAAGCTCGTAGGCTGCGGAAACGACGTTCGAATACAGACGGAAATCGGCTTCAGCGATCCACGGCTGGCGGGGCGGATGGTAGCGCATGAAGCCGTGCGAGAAATGATCGATGGCGTCGAAGTAGACGGCGAAAAAATCCCACGGGCGGTTTTGGATGAGCCACAACGCGGCGGATTGGATGCTCATGCACTCGGCGATGGTTCGGAGCACCGCGCCCAGGCGTTTGTCCTGATCCTGATCGATTTCGCACGCGAAGGGAACGAAGGGCTCGACCATTTCAGGCGTGAGCGCGTCGGGATGGGTGCGAAGGGCGGCGAGCGTGGCTCCGAGTTTCCGGGGATGGACGGAATTGGCGCGGAGCGGCCAGCCGTTTTCGAGCGGGCCGGGGGCGCGATGGAAGTGATCGGAAAGCATGACGCCGTCGATCGGCTCGGCGGGATGGCTCGGCCACCAGCCGACGACGATGCTGTGCAGATGGGACTGGTGGAGAATGTTCCAGACGGCTTTCGAGGTTCGGGAAAGATTGGTGACCGGCTGGACGCCGCTTCCATCGGGCGAGGGTTCGGAAAAGCCGTGGATTCCATGCTTGAAGGGCCGCTTGCCGGTGGCGATGGAGGTCCACAGCATGGGCGAGAGGGGAGGGTAGAGGGTGGAGATCGGGGCGCTCGATCCGCGTTCGAGGAGGCGGGCGAGGTGGGGCATTTTGCCGGCGCGAGAGAGCGGGCGGATCACCTTCCAGTCCGCGGCGTCCCATCCGACCAGAACGACTTTTCGTGAGAGCATTCAGGAGCTCGCCTCGGGCGCGAACGCGCTCGATGAGTGTCGCGCCTCAACCGGCCCGGGCGATTCGAGGCGCGACGGTTAGGCAGCGCGTTGGTCATTGCGGAAATCGGAGCTTGGGGTGATACGGCGGTCTTCTTGGCCGCGCCGAGCCGCCGCCGCCGGATCCGCCGCCACCGCCGGATCCGCCGCCGCCCGTTCCACCGCCGCCGGTTCCGCCACCGCCGCCGGTTCCTCCGCCAGGGCCGGTTCCGCCACCGCCGAACATTCCGCCGGTTCCAACGATGGGTCCGGTTCCGAATCCCAATCCGGTTCCTCCGCCGCCGGTGGTAAAGAATGTCGGGCCGAGCGTGGTTGTTCCGACAGCCGACGTGATGCCCAGCGGGAAGCAGACGCCCGGCTGCGTCTCAACGGCGCTGGGACCCACGACAGCGACCAGCTTGAGACAGCCGTAGCGAATCCCGTCAGGGACAACGAAATTGATCTGATAAAGTCCCGCGCTCGAAAGCCCGACCCAGGATGGGGCGACGTGAATCCCGTTGAAGTAAAGCGCGACGTTGAAGTTGGCCGGCGCGGCGCCGGAGAACGCCTGGCCGGCCGGTACGTTCGGCGTGGTGGGTCCGAATCCGACGGCGTATAGCGCGACGGAATCGCCGGGCTTGGCGGAAACGGTCGAGTAGCCCAGCGCGTTGCCGGTGGGTCCCAGAATATCGTACGCGCCTCCCCCGTACGCTCCGGAACCATCGGAGCGAAGAATGATTCCGGCCACGTGTTGCCCGTCGATCATGCTGAACGATGGCGCCAGTTCGCTCAGCTTTACAGTGGACAGGGTCGTGCCGTCAGGAGTCTGCACCACGACGCCAAGGGTTCCATTGACTCCGACGTCGGGCGCCTGCAGATTGATCAGCGTGGGGCTTACGAAAGAAAGATAGGCGGGTTTGCCGTCGATGAACACGCTGGTGCCGCCCAGGGTGGTGGGAAAATCGCCGTTCCACGACGCGGTTTGCGTGGCGAGATTGGTTCCGTAGATGGAAACCCATTCGCCCGACTGGATGATGCCGGTAGCGCCGTAAATCGGAACGATGCCATTTTTGGAGATGACCGGCGGGCCGCTTGCGTGAGCGACGGCCGGCGTCGCGCCGTTTTTGGCCATCGCGGCGCGCAGCGCGTTCACGATCGGCGGATTGCGCGAAGTGAGAAACAGCGAGCGTCCGGTGCGGACGCTGGCGGAAGGTTCGGGGAGAATTTCGGGCGGAGTGGCGCCGAGAAATGCGGCCGAGGCTCCCGCGGCCATCGCGACCGCGGAACCGCTGACGGCGGCGTAAATCTGCCAGTTTTCGAGACTGCGCTTGAGAGCCTGCCGGATGGGCGAAGAACGGAGCGCGGCGAAATAAGCGTCGAGGCGCCGCTCGAGATCGGGTTTTCGGGAAGTCCGCATAATCAATTCCCCGAGACGAATTTGACCATGACCAATCCGAAATGCTGTTGCGGACGCGCGCCGGCAGATTTGGGGGTCCGGAAATTCATGTTGCGGGCCGCGGCGATCGCGGCCGGCGAGTTCGGATCGGAGGGCTGCAAGGAGTGCGCTTCAATGAACTGGCCGGTGGGCGCAATCAGTCCGAAAACGTAAACCGGATAGATGATGGATCCCGGCGCCATGCGGACGCCGGGAGCGAAAATCGAGGCTTTGCGAGCCTGCGCCAGCAGGATTCCCTGTTTGGCGCTCTGCGCTTGAGGCGGGGGCTGAAACAGGCTGGGATCGGCGGAAGGAAGCTCGGTCAAGCTATCGACGTGAATTTCCATCACCGTTTTTCCGCCTTCGCTGACGGTGATTTTTCGCGGCAGCGTCAAATTTCCGAGCATCGGCGCGCCGGCGTAATCGTAAATCTCGTAAGATCCCGGAGCGAGCGAATGAAGCTCGAGCAGACCCGACACCGGGTCGATGCAATCTTCGCTTTCCTGCCAGCCGCGGCCGGGATTTTCAGCGGGGAGGCTGTTGGGGCCGGAGAGCAGAACGCAGGTGAGCGATTTTCCGTTGAGCGTGGCTTGGGCGGTGCGCACCAGGTCGTGATCGGCGTATTGGGGAGTGGCGATGGGGCCGATCAGCGCGGCGCGAGCCTGGTGCAGGCGCAGCGGAATCGGGTTCAACGTTCCATCCCCGTAGGCGCGGTTGTTCACGGTGATGTGAGTGGTTTCATAACCGGCGCCGGCTTTCGCGGTCCAGCGGATGCCTTGGGAGGGGACGTCGATCTCCTCCATTTGCCAGGCGCCGTCGTATTGGGTCTGGCCGCCGGAGTTGACGGTGAAGCTGATTTTGAGATCGTAGCCGCGTCCGGATCCGCGCAGGTTGTAGTTATCGCGCGCACGCGTCAAAAGCTGAAGGGCAGCCTGGCGGGTGTCGAGCGTTCCGGCGGTATCGACGGAGCCGGTGACCAGTTCGAGGGGATCGGCCGGCACGGGCGCGACGGCCGGAGGTTGAGCCAGACTCGCGAGCGGAAGGCCCGCTACGGCCAACAGCCGCGCAAGTCCTTGACGATTCATCCCGCCTCCGGAGTAATTCTACTTTGGATTGTATCGAAAGCGGCGGATCTACCGGATAATGGTCGAAAAAATACCCGTTTGTTGGTAGTTGCGGGGGTTTCGGAATACGAGCGGTAACCCCCGCCCTGACGGGCGGGGCTGTTATCGTGAAAGCCGGCAGCCGAAGAGAGCGAGTTATTGCGAACTGACGGGGCTCGACTCGCCTTTGGAGTTGATCATCGTCACCGTAACTCCAGTAATATCTGTAGGATTTCCGCTGATTGCGAAAGGAACGCTTAAAGTGAACTGGCTGCCCGTGGCAAGCGCCGAAGTGGCGAAATACACTTCGAATTCAGGGCTGACGGAAACGGTGATGTCGTTGGTGGAGAGCGTTGCGTTGCTGGTGATCGAGAAATTGAATGTTCCGCTCGAAACGTCGACGCTGGAAGAGTAGCCGACGACGACTATAGTGATGCCGCCGGGAGTCTGTTCGAGTTGCACGCTCGAAATAAACGGGACGGTGGGCGTGGTGACGATGGTCTCGAGCGCGGCGGGGCTGACGGTTTGGGGCGCGGTGACGTTGGCGGCCAGTTGAATCACTCCGGCAATGCTGCCGGTGCTGAAGGTGATATTGGGAGCGCCCGAAAAATTCGCCTGGGCCGAGCCGGCGGGGATCGTAAAATTCGCCGTCGTGGAAGCGTTCGAAAACTGGATGCTGGTATCGGTCTGGCCGTACTGGGAAGTGAAGGTGAGGGTGACGGTCCCGTCGATTTCGACCGGCGCGGGGGAAGATGCCGTGACGGTCAAAGCGGGCTGCTCGAGAAAACCGGTGGGTCCCGGCATTGGCGACAGGTTGATGGTCAGGGTGGGCAAATTGACCGGGGTTTGCGCCGGATGAGCGACGAGACGGCGGACTGCGGGGCCGGGGCGCGGGATGGCGAAAATGGCGTTGTGCTGCGCGTCGGCGAGTTTGACAGGTCCCACGTCGGTGGCGGTGAGGCGGAACACCGCGCCGCCCATGGGGAAGACGCCGCCGGGGGTGCATCCGCAATTCAGGGTGGAAGGCGCGCCGGTCTGGGCGTCGATCGAATAGACGGTTCCGTCATGATCGGCGAGAACGATTTTCCGATTGTCGAAGGAGATGCCCAATCCGGCGGGTTGGAGCGAGCCCTGATAGAGGACCGCGGGTCCCGCGCCGGTCACGGAAAGAATTTGGGTCGCTGTGGCGATGGCAAGATTCGCTGAGTTGGAAAAAAACGCGAGCGCGCCGGCATCGGATCCGGAATAAAGCTGGAGAGCCGCGCCATCCGGGCCCCATTCATACACGCCCGCGGAGGAAGCGGCCGCGAGCGACTGGCCGTCGTCGCTCACGGCGATGGCTGAAACCGCGCCGACGCCGATGGAGCGGAAAGATGGCGAGGCCGGCAATCCGGAGACGATTTCGAGGAGCCCGTTGGCCGAATAATAAAGCGCGGCCGACGAGCCGCGGGGGCTGGTGACGATGCGATCCGGTTTGGCCGGCGCGGCAAGCGTGGTCAGGGAAACGCCAGGCTGAATGAGCAGCGGCACGCCCGATTGGGCATCGGTGGCGAGAACGTAATTCTCGCTGGGCGAAACGGCGATGTTCGCCAAGCGGTGGCCGACGTTCAGCGCGGGCGCCAGAACAGCGCCGCCGGGAAGGCCATGGATCGGACGGATTTCGGTTCCCTGGGGGAGCCATCCGAGCAGGGGAACGCTCACCTGCGCAGACGCGGCGGCCGCCAGCGCCAGCGCGATTCCTGCGAATCTCATTGGGGCGGTCCTCCGACAACGGGAGTTCCGGGGGTCGCGGTAAGGATGTTGGGGTTGTGGCCGCTGGTCAACCTCTTGGCCGCGATGATTCCCCCGGCGATGACCACAATCCCGAGAATGGCCAGAACCCAGGTACGCGTGGAAATTCCGAACGCGCCGCCCGAATGGTTGCCTTTGACGCTGATCTGCGCGATGGTGCCGGAGCCGCTGCGGCCTTCCGAATTGGCCGTGACGCGAACCGTGAACGGTCCGGGCAAGTGGTTCATACGCAGGCCGGTCATGGTGGCGCGGCCGTGATTGTCGGTGGTGGCGCGCAGAATCTTGCCGCCGTTTTCAAACGTCCCGCCCGGTCCTTCATTGGGCAAAATGAATTCGACCGACGCTCCGTCGACCGGAGTGCCTTTCTCGTCGTCCACTTCGATGACGGGCTCGGTGTGAACCTTTTGCTGGATGTACTGCCGGGCGCTGTTGCCGGCAACGACGGCGATGCGCAGCGTTTCCTGCGCCTGCATGAGGTTGGTAAAAAGAAGAGTAATCAGAAAGACGGCTTGCGCCCGCATAAGGATCAAGACCCCGGGAACGCCTGCCGGAAGTGTTCCGTTCGCGCGCCCTATCGTTCAACTTTAGCACGGCTACGTTTGGGCGCGCCGCGGATCGGCAGGATCTGAAACCTGTTTCGAGAGCCGCGGCCGGGGGCCAGGACGCATCAAGATCGACCCTGCCCGGACGAGTCCATGTGGAAACCCGCGCAAACCGAAAGGCTGGCGGCTCTTCAGCGCATCTCGTGATCTCGCGTGAGCCGGCGGGGGTCAGTCGGCTATGATTTCGACCGAGCGGTTCAAGACGAATCGACGGGGATTCAAACCGCACCCGCGGATCCGCCAGTTAACCCGCGCCATGGCTGGCGCGGCTCGTGCGGGCGGGGAAGTGCTCAAATGAGAGAATGCGCGAAGATTGGATTTTCCGGCGGGATTTTTTGAATCAGACGCTGCTCGGGGCGGGCGCGGCGCTGCTCAGAATGCCCGCGCCGGCGTTTGCGGCGGACACGTTCACGGGATTTGCGGGCGTGGGCGATTATGCGCGGTCGAACGGCGATCCGTGGCCGGTCATTGAAGCCGGGCACAAGCTGCGCGACGGCGCATATCGACCTTCCTCGGCGTCCGACACGCAGGAAACTTTCGACGTGCTCATCGTGGGCGGGGGATTGAGCGGGCTGGGAGCGGCGTATTACATCCACCAATCGTCGGGCGGAAAGAAGCGCTGCCTGATTTTGGAAAATCATGCGATGTTCGGCGGGCACTGCAAGCAGATCGAATTTCTTGTGGACGGGCAGCGGCTGATCGGGCCGCAGGCGTCGAACGATTTCGGCGTGCCGCGGGAAGGCTCGGGCGGGCAGATGGACGAGCTTTTCCGCGAATTGCGGATTCCGCGCGAATTTGCGTGGGCGGAATG